>NZ_JASOER010000008.1:0-95380 GCF_030212665.1 Pauljensenia sp. UMB9872
CGGCGGGCAATCCATAGCGAACCACAGGCTACAAGCAGTACCCTAAGAAAACACTCCGAAAAACAGTCCGCAGCCCCTTTTTCTACTTAACCCCCTTGTGAGATACTAAGTTATGACTATCGCTGAATGGATTGTGCTCGCGGTTCTCGTGCTAGTTGGATTTGCCATTTGGTGGCATTTCTCTCTGCGAAGGAGAATTGACAAGAGAATGCATGAAGCTCCTCCCGAAGAGCGTGAAGCTTTGATGAAAGTTCAACGAGATATTGATCGTGGCAAGGCGGCGCGCCAGGGATTCTTCTTCTAGGTACGTACCGTAGACTGCGACTCGTCTACAAGGAATGTCTGATGACTGGGCTTGGCCAGGATCGCGCTAACCAGAGACCTGTGGCAGCCAAATTAGTTGATCCGTCTGTGTGAGTATTCGGTAGTCACGATAGGGCGCCCAACGCATGAACTTTGGCTTCGGACACGAAGTTCTTCTCGGAGGTCTCTTGATACCCTAGTCTGCGCTCTGTGGGGCTACTCGTTCGAGAACGAGTACTGGCACATCACCGACGTATCAGAGAAAATAAAAACTAGGGCAAACGCCTAGGAAGCAAACCCAGGACACTTCACGGGTTTGGCCTGATAGTGAGCATCAAAGGTGTACTTTCCACGTATTTACTCAAATCCGTCAGGCTACTACGCGCCCGAAACTAGAGGCTTTTAAAGAACTGTACTCATTGGGAAAACAGCTGTTAAGGGTTAAAACACAGGCCAAGCCCTGGCCTGGATGGTCGACTACCAGGCCTGGGACCAGTACTGGAGCGGGTTTTTAGCCGAGAAAACTCTTACTGCTACAGGGTGGGCATACACTCATGAGCGTCTAGTTAGAGTACGTAACAGTATGAACAAGCTCATCAGTCGTGGCGTATTGTTTACGTTTTGTGATCCCGCCTGGCAAATGCCCGTGCCAGCGATGAATAACCAAATCGAAGGCGCGATCAACTCCCCTCGTCGCCACATGCTGCGCGGTCATCGCGGCATGGGTCTAACCTGGCGTATCAAAGCAATCTTTTGGTGGTGCTACATGCACACCGAGAACCCGCTACCAGCCACGCAAATCCTTAAAACCATGCCCACAGCACAGGCACCGACATAGAAAACGCCTGGCAACAAGCTAGCCTCAAACACCACACCAGTGGAATCATCCCAAAATGGGCAGACGCCATCGCATGGAACGAACTACACCACACCACCCCATACAACAACACCTGGGACTAACCCCCAGATGATACTATTTAACAACGTCTATACTGTGTAGTACACTATACTTGTCAAGGCACAGTAGCACTGTATTTGACGAAAGGTGATGGAGTTGATGAATGAAGAATGGATTTCGCAAATTAAAAGAGGAACACTTGAATATGCCATTCTTCTTCTGATCAAAGATGGGGATAGATACGGATATGACTTGATACAAACATTAGATGATTACCCTATGCTTAAAACAAAAGAAAACACGGTTTATCCATTGCTACGACGATTATTAAAGAATGGATATCTTGAATCGTATTGGCGGAACACGGATGACGGTGTGCCACCGAGAAAGTATTATCGAATAACTGAATCAGGATGTTCCTATCTTGATGAGTTGAACAGTGACTGGAAGACACTGATGAAAGATATTTCTAAGCTAAGGAAGGAATTATAAAAATGGGAAACAAGTCAAACAATATTGCATTAGAGAAATATTTGTCGCAGGTAGACAAACATTTAAAGCATATGCCCGTTTTCGAAAAGACTGACATTTTAAGTGAACTCAAGAGTTCATTTTATGAGCGCATGGAACAGGGGCAGACAGAAAACGATATTATTGCGGAAATGGGACCGGCAAAGGACTTCGCATTAAGCTACCTTGGCAAGGCTATTGTCGAGAATAAAAATTTTTCATTCAGACATTTTATGATGGCTTTAGGATTCTACTCTTTTGCTTCATTAGCGTGGGTTTCGCTGATTCCTACATTAGCTATATTTTCGGTTTCGTTCTTCTTTTCGTGTGGCGTCAGCGTTCTTGCCGGAGCAATGGGATTGCTTAAAGGCTTCCTGCATTTTCCGCTTATTGATAAGATGCAATTTGTTTTTTTCATGTACGAATTAAAAGGGATTCCTGCTCTTTTGGTAGGATTGTTATTGGCGGTTGTTTTCTTTTTCTTAGGAATTCTATGCTGGAAAGGAACTGTAGGAATGATTCGCCTTTTGCAGTCAACGAAATGGAAATTGGATAGTGATGTAAGGAGCGAAGCCTAACAGTACTGTTTTTACACGGCCTTGGATAAAATAAAGAATCATGGTGGAAAACATTAGATTATCTTGAGTGCAACAATGTGGTGTGCCCGGATTTGATACCAGCAGATGGAAACTTACTGCTCGAAACCGCCTCGAGACAATTCGAGACTTCGATGAAATCGTAGTATTGGATGAAGGAATAGTTGTGGAGAATGGATCTTTTGAATCGCTGTTAGAAGGCGGGGGACTATTCAGCAAAATGTATTTCGCATATCAAGAGTCAACGAAGGATGGGCTGTGATGATAAAGGTATCTTCCCTTCAAAAGAAGTACGGTGACATCCGTGCACTTGAAGATGTGTCTCTCCCTGTTGAAACCGGACAGATTGTTGGGTTCGTTGGTCCCAATGGTTCTGGAAAGTCTACGACTTTGCGCATCATTGCAGGGCTCGAAAAGGCAGATAGTGGAGACTGCACGGTTGATGGTGTCGAGGCGGGCAAGCTAGCTGACCCATGGTCAAAGCTTGCAACACTTCTTGACCGTCAGGGGGTCAATGGCGAACTAACGGCGATGCATGCCATGAGCGCATTGGGAGCCGCATATGGTGTGCCATCCGAAAGGATTATGTCGCTGATAGAGACTGTTGGACTAGACCACGCAAAGCATCGGCGAGTTAAATCGTTTTCACTGGGTATGAAACAAAGGCTTAATATTGCTCTGGCGCTACTGGCGGAGCCTAGCTATCTAATCTTAGATGAGCCGATGAACGGGCTTGATCCAGATGGCATTCTTTGGCTTCGTGACTTTTTGTCCAATTATCGCAACCAGGGTGGGGGAGTGCTGTTATCATCGCATACTCTTTCGGAAGTTGAAATCATTTCAGACGTGTTTGTGATAATAAAGAATGGGCGAACAAGTCTGGACAGGTACTAAGGAAAAGCTTGTCTCTGGTACAACTACGCACGTAACCGCGCAACAGCAATCGGTCTTGGTAGATGCTCTAAAGCGTCTTGACTATGCGTTCGAAATCGTTGCAAATGGCATTTTTGTTAAAGAGGTGTCACCTGTTGTCTTGGGACCGAAATTGGTAAACCTTGGTGTTCCAATAACTTGCCTTAAGGAAGTGGATAGATCACTCGAGGATGTCTATTTGTCCTTTTCTTCGGAAGGTGGAAAGTAATGGCTGATGTTAAGTATCGTAGTAGCACTCTCAGTGACTTTCGATTGCAGATGATCGTATTCAAGGGGTCACGTTCGGCACGATTGCTGATCTATACGGGCCTTGTTATCATGTTCGCGATCGCAATAGCGGTATCTTATAGCATAGCCCTCTCCTATAGTAAAGGAGAACCGCTTGAAGACGTCTCGTTTCTTTACGAGATTCCACTTTTTGGTTTTTCTTTTGCGCAAATCTTTTTTGGAGCTGCAATAATCGCCTACATTTGTGCCGAGTGGGGTTCTGGTTTTATCTATACCACTTTCGGGGCAAGTCGTCGACCTGCAAGGTTTATCGCATCTAAACTTTTTTGGCCACTAGCGTTTTCGTTATCAACATTCTTTGTAATTCTAATGGCGATTATTCCTCTCGAAGGCATCTTAGTATCACATGACACGCCATACACGATTACTCTAGCTGATGCTACAGTTTGGAGGCAGATTCTAGTCGCGTGTTTCAATTTGGCTACTAGTGTGTTGTTTGCGGGTGGATTGGCGTTTATCTTTCGCCATGCTGCTTCCGCGATCGGATCATATATTGCGATAAGCCTGATAGCTCCTATTGTATTTGGTCTTATACCGCTAGACATTTCAAAGACAATCAGTTCTTGGCTGCCCAACAATGTTTACGGATACTTGATTACACAAGATCCTGTGATGACAGGCACATTGAACTATCCACTCCTATTTTGTGCTGCTATAGCGTATCCCGTGATTTCGGTTTTGGTTGGATTTGTTAGATTCAAAAGGAACGTAGTCTAAACCGGTGGTAGCGATTAAGAGCTTGCGGCGTGTTCTCCGCATGAAAAGTTCTCACTTGGGTGGTTTTAATCCGGTTACAAATTGCCTGGAAAATCAGAACAACCTGCTACTATGTTCCGCGACCGCAGCATTGCCAACATGAACTTCCGTGTCGTGCACGGAAGTTCAATCAGTTTGCATACGAGAAGCGCGGAGAAAGAACCCATATCGTGGTGACAATGGCTGAGTTATAGCGCGACCTGGCGTGCAAAACATAGTAACCGTATTGACGACTTGACAGAGTAGATATACGTCGAGGAGCATTTCATGCAAAGTCCGAGAAGTTGGGCAACGGCACGAAAAGGTACCTTTTTAATATGTGCAAGCACGCGATAAGTAGATGTAAATTTACCGTGTGACTCTCAATTCGCTCCAGCTACATTTCCTACTTGGGCCATCCCAGCCAGACGGCGATTGCAATGAGGACGAGACCGGCCAATATTGATAGGGTCCACGCCTTATTGTTCTTAACTCGCATGCCACCAAGAACGAGAAGAATCAAGCCAAGCAGACCAGACCCTACCATTGCTAAGAATCCCATAGCTTTAATCCTTTCGTTTCCTCAGTTGTAAAACTCTCTCATGTCTGTCCGCAACGTAAAGATCGTGTGTGACAGTAACTATTGTTGCGCTGTGTTCCCTGGAAAGTCCGAATAGGAGACTTAGTATGCGTTCCCTGTTTTCAGGGTCAAGGGACGCGGTAGGTTCGTCCGCCAAGAGAATCCTTGGGCGTAGCATTACGGCACGGGCAAAGTTGGCTCTAGCTTTCTCACCTCCTGAACATTCAAGTGGCTTCTTGCGAACTATGTGTCCGATAGCAAGCGAGTCGACGACTTCTTCGTAGCGTTGTTGCCAATTGTGTAGCAGTTTCGAGAACTCCCTTAGTGGCATTAAAACTGTAAAAGCTTTACGTGCCGAAAGCCAAGCGATAGCAGCAACAGTGGCTTCAGCACAAGAAGTTAAAAAGACTGCAATCAAAATTGGTAAGGTCGTGGCAGTGCTAGCTCCACTTTTGAGACGATGCTTTGTCACTGCCGTTAGGCATTTTTCGACCTCCGCATTCCAATTATCAGCCAATTCAAAAAAAATAAGAGAAGGGTAATAAAGACAAAAAAGCTTATATCAACCAAGAGGTCTCGCATCAGCAAAGTACCATCTTGAAATTCTTGAATACGAGCATCCATACCTCGTTCAGTAATAAACGGTACTAGCCGTTCAACTGCCGGTTCCAAAAGGATCGAATACAAGACAATACCTGCGACTGCCACTACCCCTTTTCCCACCAACTGCCCAATCGCACAACCAAAACATGCAATGGCAGCAAACTCTGCTAACAATAATAAAGATATATTCAGGCGATACGGTATCCCTTGGCTACTCATTGTCGCCAACTCGATAAATGCCAAACTCCCGCACAATATCCCAAAGCATAAAATAAAACTATAAGAGGGAAGAATGCTCTTATACTGATTGCTTGCAGTGAGGAGAAGTCGAATTTCACTATCATAACTATTGCGGTTCACACCGGAAATCCATGAAGCGGAAAGCAATAACAAATATGCAATAACTGGCAAAGTGGTCGACGCCTCTACAGCTACTTTTGTTCCATTAATTTCAGCGCCAACCGCAGCTAGCGCAGCCCAAACCGGAATAACAGCAAAAGGCATAACCAGTGCTAGCAAATTCGCAGGTAACGTAACTGTAGCAATAAAATAGCTAGAGAGTGATCGCATATAGTCACCGGCGCTTTCTAACCGCTACAAGCAAATACAGAGCAGAGACGACTATTAGCCAAGCGATCAGCAGCATAAAAGATTGACCGATTGGAATTGAACCTTCACCATTATCCCAGAAAGCGAATGATTTACCGCCGATCAATGGAAGAAGATTATGTAATAATGGCACGCCCTGAAGCATTCCGGTCAGGGAAAGAAATAAAAGCCCAAGGAAGAATACAACAGAGAGAAATAATTTGTGCGTTAGAGCAGTAATCAATAGCGCCAAAACTGCGAAAAGTGCTGCAAATACTGCGACGCGACAATAGACAAAGAAGGCCTCGGCAATAGAAAGCGACTCTCGAATTTTGTCACCCGCCTGCAGAAAACAGATCACATAGTTCACTATCGCTGCTAACAAAGTCGCTGATAATGCCCAGGAAACAACCGCAAATACGCTACCGATTCTTCGAGATAGCAAATTCTTGGAATTTAGGAGAACAGATTCATGTTCACCCAAATTGTAATCCTTTTGTATAAGAAACGCAGCCGTTAAAGGGATGAAAATCACAGAAGACTGGTAAACAGGTCCAAGGTAACCTTCAGTGAGCAGCTTTGAAAGTGGCTTTGAAGCCAGCGAAGGGTCTAAACCATGTCCTGCAAAATCTCCGGACTCTATCGCCAGCATAATCTCTCCATTAATTACCGAAAATATTATACATAGCACCAGAACTGGGAGAGTAGCATATATCACTTCACTCCTGGACCAGAACCTTATAAATTCGGATCTAAAATCGTGCATGCACTTACCCCTCGCTCCGTGAGTGATTAATTCGGAAGTATGCCTCCTCCAGAGATGCATACTTTTCGCGTAGACACACTCGATCAAGCTGCTCGGCTATAATTCCCTTACGCAAGAAAACGAAGGAATCTGCTAGCTGCTCAAGCTCACTCATTAGGTGACTCGTTATCAGAACAGTTCCACCGTTATCCGCAAACTCTTGAAGCAACGTTCGTATCCACAACACTCCCTCAGGATCCAGACCGTTAACTGGTTCATCCAACACCAAAACACTTGGATTACCCAAAAGTGCTGTCGCTATCCTTAGTCGTTGCTTCATCCCTAAAGAAAAACCCTTAATTCTTCGCTTACTAACATCCCCTAAACCCACCTGAGACAGCTTTTCAATGCAGGTCGTCTTCGGTAATCCTTTTGCCGCAGCTACCCACCACAATTGATCAAGCGCTCGTCTCGAGGGGTGTGGTATCATCGTGTCAAGCGACACGCCAACGCCGTGATTGACCGAGAATTCTGTGTAGGGCTGACCATCAAAAAGAGCCTTACCCGAAGTAGCACTTTCCAGCTCTAAGAGAATACGTAAGAGAGTAGATTTCCCCGATCCGTTGGGGCCCACCAGACTGACAATCGATCCAGAGGGAACTACAAAGGTAACTTGCTTAAGAACTTCGTTAGTATCAAACTTCTTTGAAAGATTATCGAAAGTAATCACGACTGTCATCCTACCGCCAAACTGACGGAAAAGTTAGAGTTGATGCGCCTACATCGTCAGGTTCATTTTCTGATGACATAGCTTGGAGATTGAGTACGATGTTCATTGATCTTCCTTAATATATCCGAGTCCCAATTGGTTTCCACTGGGATAATTATTGCAAGTTACAGAGAGCCTTCTCGGTGAGTCTTCCCTTACGTCAACGGACTGCTTGAATTGCCCCACCAAGAATAGTGCCTGACCGTTTTTTGAGGGAAGATTGAAATGCGTATCAACCTTGCTCAAAATGGTTGAGCCCGCGCGACATTGCTCGAAGTCGTAGGATCTTCGAATTGCGTCGTTGGTGCTGAAAAGATAAAGGGTGTCCTTGAACTGATAATCGGTCGATAGTTCATCGCCGTTGTTGATATTCTGATAAATCCATTCCTTCTCGGCGTTTCTCTCTTGAAAGTCATCGGCTATATTTGCGGTGACGGAATACCAAACGCCACATGCTATGAAAGTTATGGCTACGATGCTAACGCCTAATAGGAGCCACCTTTTTTCTCTGGAGATCATAGTAGCCATGTTTCTATCAGCAAACCGCAATCGACGCCGAGCTCATCGGCATGAGCGTAGTCCAGATGCATCCGAAGGCGGAGATTGTTGAGAAAATTGATGCAGGCTTTGTTGTCCCCTCAACCTTCAGCGCCTGTAGCTCGAGAACGTCGCGCATGGCGACCTCCTTTGACTAGGTAGATAACTGTACGCGTTAATGTTACCGCTGCCACTTTTATTTGCAATGAAATCGTGGCTCTCACTCGCCTGCGTGCTGGGATGACGTTTAACCCCTCTGACCAGGTAATGTGGATTATCGCCAGTCACGACCGTTGGCTGATTGAGCACTAGCACGGTCATCGCCTTCATCTAAATCCTGTACTCCCGTCAGCTTCACCACGAGAATGACAATCCGTCACGGAAAGTGAATACAATGATGCCGTCTGCGTCTACTACGGAAGAATCAATGAACCGGCAGAAGAATGTGGAGCAACCTTTACGCGGGAGGAGTAACTTTTTCGCGGCACGGCTTTCGCGGGGTAAAGCCCGCTCCAAAATTCGTAGACAGAAAATCCATTAGTGATGTGCTCCGATCATTTGCGACCAAACCAATGCCTCCCGACTCAAGTCCGTAATCGGCATTTTGGCTTGTTATCAGGCGGAAAAGCCTGCTTGCACCGTCGCCCTCGAGCCGAACATTTTGTATCATCTTCAGCAGCTACATAACCAATTGCCTGCCGGTGTTGATACGTTGACGCGCCGGCAGGTTTTATTTTGCTCGGGTTGTTCATTTTGCCTCTGACGTGTGAGTGTTGATTTGCCCGGTTTAGGGGACAATGGGTTTATGGCGAAGAAGAACAACGATCCCATTGGTATGGCGCTGGTTTGGTTGGGTATTGCTTTGGTTGTGATGGCAGCTGGTGTTGATCTTGTTGCTTTTATCGTCAGCAATAATTACTGGAAGCTCGTAGGGCTGACGGCTCCGATTTGGGCGACGGGTATTTTGTGTTTCGTTGTGCTGGGTAAGCTAAGCGAGAACGAGAAGAAACGGAAAGATAGTAGCAAGTAGCGCTAATGCGCGGGGATTGTGGTGCCGTCTTTAAATATGACGATTACTTCGCCGGTTGGCGTTATTTCGATGCGTTGGCACAGGGCGTGGAAGGTAGCGGGGTCAAAGTCGCCTACATTGTCTAGTGTGGTGAGGGTGCGCCGGTAGTGGTTGAGTGTGGCTTTGAGGCCTGTGCGCCGCTTAATCTCCGCTTTGGTTGCTTCGTAGGTTTCGATGGCTTCACGTTGGCGGGCTTCGAGCTGGGTGAAGCGCTCTTGGTAGTCGTCTTGGTTTTGGGATTGATGCGCATTCGTGTTGATGGCTTGCTCGATGAGTTTCGCGGTGATCTCGATTTCAGCAGCTTGCTCAGCAGCTTGGGTTTCCAGCTCGCTGGTGTCGGTGAGCACAGTTTGCAAGAGTTTCCAGTCGATGAGGTCGCGTTGTTCGATGAGCTGGGCGAGTGCGCTCTGAAACATGGTTTGGAGGTGGTCATCGCGTAGGATCGGCATTTTGTCCGGGTGGGGTCTGGAGAATTTGTGGTTGCATTGCCAGACGACGGCCCGATACTTGCTTGTGGAGTGCCAGGTTTTGCTGCCGTAGGCTGAGCCGCAGTGAGTACAGTAAACCTTGCCTGTGAAGGCGCGTTCGCGTCTGCCTGTGCCGCGAGCCGCGAGTTCTGCTTGGGTGAGTTCCCAGGTTTCAGGGTCGATGATGGCTGGATGGGAGTCGGTCACGTAATATTGTGGGACTTCGCCTTCATTGGCTTTGCGCTGCTTGGTGAGGAAATCTACGGTGAAACGCTTCTGTAAGAGTGCGTCGCCTTTGTATTTCTCGTTGGTGAGGATGGAGTGGATGGTGGTGTGGCTCCATTTGTGTTTACGCCGAGGGGTCAGTATTCCGTCCGCGTCTAGTGAGGCTGCGATTTGGGGGATGCTCATGCCTTCGAGGTATTGGTGGTAGATGCGGCGCACGATTTCGGCTTGCTCAGGGTTGATTACGGGCTCGCCGTCTGGGCCGCGATTGTATCCGAGGAAGTTACCGTAGGGCATATAAACTTTGCCGTCTTGGAAACGTTTCCTGTGACCCCAGGTGACGTTCTCGGAGATAGATCTGGATTCTTCCTGGGCGAGGGAGGTCATGATGGTGATTAGCAGTTCACCTTTGGAGTCGAGTGTCCAGATATTTTCTTTCTCGAAAAACACCTCCACACCTTTATCCTTCAACTTCCTCACTGTTGTGAGGGAGTCGACGGTGTTGCGAGTAAATCGGGAGACGCTTTTGGTGACGATCAAGTCGATTTTTCCTGAGAGAGCGTCAGCTATCATGTGGTTGAATCCCTCCCGGTGTTTCGTGGAAGTGTCAGAGATTCCTTCATCGGTGTAGATGTCGACGTATTGCCAGCCGTCGTGGTTTTTGATGTAGTGCTCGTAATAATCCACTTGTGCCTCATACGAGTTCGCTTGGTCAGTATCGTCGGTGGAGACGCGAGCATAGCCAGCTACGCGGCGTAGCTGCTGGCCACTAATCGTGGTTGTAGTGGAGTGTAAGGGTTTGGTGACAGGGATAGTGGTAATCCGTGGCATCAGGCAGTCACCTCCTCACCGGTGCGGTAATCAATCATGGTGGTGTTCCCACTATTGAGGTGGATTGTCAGGAGCCAGTTCGGGCTGGCCTCAATCCGCTCGATCCAATCAACCACCTGCTGGTTGTCCCAAGCATGAAGCCCAAGCAGCCGCAGGATGATGGTGTGCAGGTTTTCTTCTCGTAGTTGATGAGCATGACAGGGGTTGCCCTTGCCTTTCGTGGCGGTTTCGCACCACCAGTATTTATAGGTCGAGTGTGCCAAGCGGCGGGTACGCCGATGATAGTTCCTGCCACAGATAGTGCAGGTGATGCGGTGTGTAAGAGCGCTATGTCAAGCCCCGGGTTTCCTAGAGGCTCTTTTTCTTGGTTTCCTAAGCAGCCGCGGACTCTGCCGCTGACTGGTTGATCCATTCAGACTGAACCTCGGTAGGCGGTCGGTACCCGATCGCTGAATGCAGCCGTGTCTGGTTGTACCAAGCCACCCACTTCGACGTCTCCGCCATCACCTCGATCAACCCCGACCACACTTTCCGGTCAATGAGTTCGGCCTTGTAGAACGAATTCAATGCCTCGGCCATCGCGTTGTCATACGAGTCCCCACGCGACCCCACCGACGTCACTACCTCTGACTCTGCCAGGGTCTCGCCATAGCGAATCGACCGGAATTGCACCCCGCGATCCGAGTGGTGGACGAGCCCGGAGACGTCTTGACCGGCCCGGTATTTCGCAGCCAGAGCCATCGTCAGAGCGTCCCGGGCCAGGGACTCTCGCATATGGTTCGTCACCTGCCAGCCGACGATCTCCCGGTGGAAGACATCGAGGATGAACGTCGTGTACACCCACCCAGCAGACGTCGGAACATAGGTGCTGTCCGCGACACATAAGCAATTGGGTGCCGGTGCCGCGAACTCACGCTCGACAAGATCATCCGGACACTCCTCAGCCCTAGCCGAAGCCGTCTTCGGGCGCTTCCTCCTGCGTCGGATCCCGTCGATGCCTAACAGACGCATCAGCCGCTCCACCGTGCAGCGGGCCACCGGTCCGAACTGATCGGCGTACTCGCGGTTGATCGCCTTCCACATCTTCCGCACCCCATAACAGGAATAGTTCGCCTCATAGACATCCTGGATGACCACCATCAGCGCCTGGTCCCGGCGGGCTCTGGCTGATGGCTGACGCTTCTTGTGGGCGTAATACGAGCTCACAGCAATCCGTGCCGCAGTCCCGGACAGGGCGCGCACGATTGGCTCGACTCCGAACTCGTGACGATTGTCATCAATGAAGGTGACAATCACTTCGATGGGCGGTCGAGCTCCGCCGCGAAGAAAGCCGACGCTCTCTTCAAGATCTCGTTGGCCCGCTTCGCTTCGGCCAGCTCAGCCCGCAAACGGCGATTCTCCGCTTCAAAATCCACGGACTCAGTCGGTGTGGCCTTACCGGAGTCCTTGTGCTTACGCACCCAGACTCGCAAGGTCTCTTTGCTAAGGCCCAGTTCGTTCGCGATACGGGTGATGGCTCCGTTCGCGGTCTCCGGATCGGCCTGAGCATGGATGACAAGCTCTACGGCACGAGCCTTAAGTTCGTCGGTGTATTTCACTGGCAAGAGAGAATCTCCTTCTTCCAATCTCCCAGCCTCTATTATCCCCGGGGTAATCCACTCGCCGCGATCGAGGTCTACAACAAGCCGTAGACAACGTACCGGGAGCAGGTCGTCACCGTCTTGGTCGTCAATGCGTGGGAACTCATTTTGAAGGCGGCATTGCGAAAATCACGGAAGAACATCTTCTACAAGAAGAAGCGCGGAGAGGACTACAGGTCCTTATCGCTGGAGCACTGTATCGCAGAAATGGACAAGTATCGCCTTTGGCCCGAAACGGTTGATGGCGACGGCGTCCGAGCGAACCTCCACATCCTAACCGACTATCGAAATAAGATCATTCACCTTTACGTCGCTGACGATCTAAATAGCGTCCTCTACATGTTCTTACAGCAGAGCATTGTGAACTACAGAGACTTCGTGCTTGCGATTTTCGACAAGGACCTAGCCGATGACATCACGTGGACGTTGCTCCCACTGGCGGCTCGTACCCCAAGCGATACGATTCGCTCGCTCCGGGTGGATGGAGATGTGAAGTCTGCACAGGTAGTCGAGGACTTCCTTCGAGACCTACGGCAGATTATAGGCAAGGCCGAAAGCCTAGGCGCTGACATGGGGCGGATCGCAATCGTTCAGGAGATCAACCTGCAATCAGGCAAGAAGATCAGCCGCGCCGATCTTGAGGTTGCCATTAACCAAGGCGCGCCAGCAACAATCGTCCAGCGCAAAGTCGATCCCAATGACACTCACCTGTTTTCAGCAGGGGAATTGGTGGAGCGGGCGAATGAGGTCCGGAAGCATGGCAGGAAGCTCACGATGCATGATTTCACGTGTATGGCTTGGCGGCACGGACTCCGCGAAGACACGAAGTATGCCTGGCGAGGAAAACACAATCCTTCCTGGGTCTGGTCGGGTGATGCCTTGAGTTTCCTCAAGAACCAAACCGACGAGGATTTCGATCGTGTCCGGGAGGAATACAAGAACTACCTGCGGGAGAAACGACACGGGAAGAAGGAGAGCGAACACCCTCCTCGATACCTTTTGACGGCGACCCATACATTTTGACGCCACGGCTTCCAGCGCTCCTGGCGGGTACAAATGGTGCCGTAGCTCAGGCGGAAGACGCCTGAACGCCCCTGTCACTACTACCGCGAGAATGCTCGCGAGCAGCACACGGATTCTCTAGATCCTGCCTTCCAGCAGGTTTTACGCGGTTAACGCGTACTCGCACACACCGTTATCTCGTATCAATAGCGACAACCAACGTTTTTCTTGTATTCAATGGAAAATCGCAGGAAATAGAGGGAGAGGCTGAAAAGGTTCTGCTCTTAGCTGGATGCCTTGCGATTTTGGGCAATATCTTGTGCGTATTGATGAGTTTTCTTGTTCACAGGTTCGTTAGGCGTTTTTCGCGAGGTAAGATCGCTATCTCTAAACCGGCGAGTACGACTTCTATGATGATTTCAAAGTATTCCTGGCTCATGCGGTCTTCGTTTTTCGGGTTGGCTAGCGGAATTAAGTAGCCCTGGAGGATGTCAGCCAGCGTTGTGGAGCAGGCAGCTAGGGGCTGAAGCCGGGTAATCATTTGGTCTAGGTCGTGGCGCTGTTCCTGCTTGGTTGGGCTGCGCAAGTTGCGAGCAGTAATGCTCCACAGCATCGTGTTGATGATAATTGAGTATGCGATGTGAATGTACTGGCTAAAACCAGCGTCCCGTAGTTTTTCGTAAGCCACCTCCAAGATTGGTAGCAACGCGGCGTCCATATGTCCATACATCAGTTTGTCGGTGATTCCGGGGAATTCAAGAAAGATGGGCCTGACATTTCCTGCTAGGGAGATGAACCAATCTTTCCATTCCAGCTGCTCGTCCGGTAGCTCGATGGTGCTAGTGATTTCGCCGATTACAGAAGCGGTAATGGCGTCACGGTTCTGGTAATGGTGGTAGATGACAGAGGGAACTACTCCTAGACGCTGCGCAAGGTCGCGAATCGACCATTTTTCTAGACCGCACTCTCGGGTCAGTTCCATTGCGGCGTACATGATCTTTTCCTGCGTCAGCCAGGCGCGTCTACCCGTGTTTACCCGCTTGTCTTTATTTCCCACGAAAACAGCATACCCTCAACCTCGACAATACTAGAACGTTGTTCTAGTATTGTTTCAGCTTGATTGGCAGCTCACTTTGGAAAGGATGTTTTAATGTGTGCCACTAATGAACGAAACGAGAAAGTCGAATCAAAAATAACGGGACTGTTTCCCCTGTTTTTGACGGTGTTGCTGGCATATATGGGGCAGATGATCCTTAATCCAATTCTGGCTCCGTTATCGCGCGAAATCGGGTTGAAGGAATGGCACATTGGCGCCACTATTTCGTTAGCTGCCATCATGTTCTCTCTTACCTCTACCAGGTGGGGACGGGTCTCATTGCGATGGGGATCTCGGCGTATTTTGCTTATTGGCATGTTTGCCGGAATCCTGGCTCTAGGCGGATTCGCTATGGTGGTGTGGCTAGGATTTAAGGGTCTGCTCACTGGCATAGCGTTGATTCTAGGAGTAGTCATAACTAGGGGCGTGTTGTACGGCGGTGCCATCGCATCAGTATCCCCAGCAGCGCAAACCTACGTTGTGACTCATACTTACAGTGAGGCGCAACGGGTAAAAGGTGTGGGAGTATTGGGCGCTGCACAAGGATTCTCGTCTATTCTTGGAGCCTTATTGGGTGGCAGCCTTGCAGCTATAGGAGGTTTCATGATGCCCTTGCTGGTGATGCCTCTGGTCATGCTTTTGGGCGTTGTCGTTTTGCTGTTAACATTCAAACCCAAAGGTGGAGAAGAAAAAGTCGCTCAACCGGCAAAAGTTTCCTATTTTGATTCAAGAGTATTCGTGTTCCTGGCTTGCGGTTTCCTAATGTTTACTGCTTTTTCTACCGTGGCTACACTTTTCGGCTTTTTGCTGCAGGATGTTTTGAAGCTAGCGGCCGGTGCCACAGCAGGGCTCACCGCTTTGTGCATGTCAATAATGGGTGTGGTGATGATACTGGCGCAGGCCTTGGTGGCTCCAAGGTTAAACTGGGGTGCTAAAAAGCTCTTTAGAAGAGGATTAATAATTGTTCTTCTCGGGTTACTGCTCTTGGTTTATCCACTAAATCTTGGATTGTTCATCGTGGCCAGCATCTTGACAGGTTTTGGTCTAGGCCTGGCGATGCCTGGCTACAACACGGCGCCTACTTTGCAAATGAAGCCCGAAGAGCAAGGTGGGCTGGCCGGGTTGATTAATGCTAACAATGGTGCGGCCTATGTAGTGGCGCCGATAGCCTCCACTGCACTTTACGGGCTCTCTCCGTGGCTACCAATGACATGTTGCACAGTCTTGATAGCTGCGGCAATTTTGCTGAGTTTTTACCATCCCGAGTTCCGCAAATAATCTCTTTATGATTAGAAGCAAAAACCATAAAAATTCCTGCTAAAGCGGTGTTGACTTCAGCAGAATTATGATGTCTAGTCGCTACGAGATTCAAACAAACTCAAACGTCTCAAAAACCCCATGCAAACACGGGGTCATTCAGCTCAATCGCTTGTAATGGTGTGTATATTCTTCTTGGTAATGACCCTGGAGCTATTGAGAACACGTGGGGCTATATAGGTAAGACAGAAAACTTTGTTGAGCGCTTACGCGATCATGACAAAAAACGAAACTGCAGTGGGAAAAGGTCGGGTTAATATCCAACTCCACAGACAATTCTGCAGATATTGCTTTAGCGAGCGGTTTAGGAACGGCATAGGTTTCCTCACCGCTGGTGGGATCTTCGCTAATGCTCGCGTAGTAGAGCTTGTCTAAACCAATAGTTGCCATGATGTTTCTCCTTTTGGGTAGTAATTTTCGTTAGATGTCATCGAGAGATAGAAAGAGATAGAATTGGGGCATGAGAGAGAAAACGCGATGCTTGACCTATGCGGTGTTCGGGATTTATCTGCTCTTGTTGTTGTGGATGGTGCTGTTCAAATTCGCCACCAGCGTTGACGACATACTGGGCATGCGGCATGTGCGCTACTTAAATCTGATCCCATTTACAGATTCTGCGAATCTTTACGGGTCGAACTTCTTTGATGAGATCGCGGTCAACTTCCTTATTTTCATCCCGTTTGGCATGTACATGAGGATGTTGTTGAAACGGCGCTCATGGTTAATTCAATTGCTCCCACCGTTTTTAGCAAGCGTGGCATTCGAGGTCGTTCAGTACGTTTTCGCTATTGGGGTCAGCGATATCACCGATGTCATAATGAACACTGCTGGAGCCGCTACTGGCTTAGCAGTTTTTGCTCTGCTAGCCAGATTCTGGCCTGAAAAGAGCGAAAAAGTCATTAACGTCATCGGGTTAGTCCTGGAGATCTTGTTCATCGGATTTTTGACTTTCCTGATCATTGCAAACTCTTAAGGACAGGCTCTAAAACTCGAAACATCGATGGAATAGTGGTGAAAACCGGTATCGTCCTCGTATCCGATATAGCGCCTGGCTGTGATAACCAGGCGAGCGCTGATTAGAGCTTTCGTGATCTGGTCTCTTAGTGCTAAGTAGTTGGTTTTCGTGAACAGGCTGATTCGGGCTTCTTCTATTTCGATACCGGGGGTGTTGTCGGCGAAGATCTCGAAAGAATCTGTTAACGGGGTGAATACTAGATACGTGTGTGGGGCTGGGGAGTCGGTGTAGCAGCTGACTGCATAGGCGAGCCCAAGTTGTTTAGCTATGTGGCTTAGGTTTTCTAAAAGCCCGATCATGGTTTCACCTGCTGAATTCGCACGGCTAGGGTTTGTTTCATTGCGGTGATTGCGGCTCGCCTGGTTTGTGAACGCGTGGGGGCTAGGAAGGGTCTAGCGGGCTGGTTGGAGCGCCCGTGTTCAAGGACGTTAGCGATTAGTGCGTTAGCTCTACCATCGTCTCGGTTCTCGGCGAAACCAACTTTGACGTTGTAGTCGCCGCGGCTATTGACTTTTACTGGCGCGGTTCCTAACGCTTTGGCGAGCTGACCGGTAGAACGGGAGGGCTGTTTCGTTGAGCTGCCGATTGCTGCAGAAAGGTTAGAGCGCATACGCGGCTCCACTATGTTAGCCCCGGCTTTAAGCACTTGCTCAGCGGAGTTATCAATGAGGCTGCTGGCTGAGTCGAGTGCGTCAATGAAATCGTTGGGAAGCTTGATTTGTACGCGAGCCATCAGGGTGCTCCTTCTGCTTCGGTGCGGTGAGCCAAAATCTCGATATAGCGGCCGATAGGTTCAATAGCATCAATAACGTACCTGCCACGTGCGGAGCTGATTTGCATCGCCTCGGTTATTTTTATGCCCGGTATTGCTCGGATCCTAAATAACAGGTCTGCTTTGGTGTAGGCGGCGCGGTTGACCCAAGCCGGTGAAGCGTGCCGCACTTCCATATATGCGCGCACCGAAGCTATAACCTCGTCACCAGTAGTGGCGAACCCGGCAGTGTCTTTGCTAACGATTGGCTGTATCAGGTCGATGTGCTCGCTCATTTTTCCTAGCGTTGCCATGGGGCGCGTCTTTCTTTAGATTTTCCAGTCCCGATCCAGGCGAAGCAGGGTGTTGACTGCGTTCCACACGGCGCGGGCAGCATCGGTTTTGTCTGCCCAAAACCCGGCGGTTGCTCCATCTCTGGATTCGTAGAAATGGGTGGCGAGCATGATAATGCCTTGCCGGGTTGCCTGCGACATGGGCTCCGTTTGGTAGTAGCCCTCGGGCAGATGTTGGTAAGCGGTAGCGTAGGAGATGGCAGCCAAAACAAACGAGGCAATCAAAGAATCATCCTCGCTATGGTCGACCAGTAGATTCTGCTTGACTAAGGCCATGAGTTCGTCTGTTTTCATGGCTGCCACCTCCTAACTATTTTTATGGTTTACCCCGCGGTTTTCTGGGTAAGAACCTTGATCGCTTCGGGTAAGACGAGCTTGCCGTCTAGGCGTTGGGAGGCGAGGAACCTGATCTGCCCGGTGGTTGCAAATAGCTCGTTGAGGCGTTTGAAGGAGCGGCCTTGCCGGTCAGAAATCCAATAAAAACCGAGGTCGCCGAACGCTACTGTGCGTGCTCCTGCTTTCAGCTCGGGGACAAAAACACTGGTGCAGACGGGGCGGCCAAGGATCATGTCGGGAGTGCCGGCAGTTATCGCCGGTTGCCACAGGTATTGCCCATTAGCGTCCTTGAGCTTGCGTATGGTCTTTACTGTTGCATCGTTCATCAGCCACACCGCGCGAGCCCGGTAGGGGGCACGAAAACTGTAGTGCAGATCGATGAGTTCATCAGCGCTAATGTCGGTAGGCTTGGTGGTGGTCACGCCAGGGTCTGCGCTGCCGGTGGGGTTGAAGATGCCGGTGGGTTTACCTTTACCATCGCCAACCAGGAAGGCTTCTTCTTCAGCAGCTCCAATACGGCGAGCAAACTCGCTCGCTAGGTATTGTTCAACGTTAAATGCTGCATCGTTGAGCACTTCTTCGCTGATTTTCAGGAAGGTACCCAGCTTGAACGCCGACAGGGAGATTTGGGTGAAGGCTTCATCGGATTCGTTGTATGGTTTGCCTTCATCCAGCCAGGTAGCGGTGCCATGGGTAGACACGACAGGGATTTTACGATCCCCGGAGGTGGTTTGGATGACTTTCGCGAGGGTGCGCATGATGTTTTGGTCGGCTAAAGACTGCACTAGGGTGCGTTCGAACTCGTCAGGTACTAGGTATCCTCCCGGATACTGACGCAGATAAGGCACAATCGGTGCGTTCGAACTCGTCAGGTACTAGGTATCCTCCCTCAGAATCCACCCCCTCGCTTAGCGCATTCCTTACTTCCATGGGTGAGGTGTTCAGCCGCATCGCATCTCAAAACGACCGCTTGTAGGAAGCTGTAGCACGGGCAGGCTTGACCTTGCCATCCTCATCTAGGTCAGTGCCGGGTGTGGCGGTGATGGGTGCCCGGGTCACCTTGGCAAGAGTGTTTTCTAGGCGTTCGGCTCGCTCACATCGAGCAATCTCGCCGCTAAGTGCCTCAATCTCAGCCTCCATTTTGGCGTAGGCCGCATCATCTTCGGCGTTTAGACAGCCAGTCTCGCTATCGCGCCGCTCATCTAGAAACTTCTTAGCCTTATTCCAGGTTTGGGCACGCCGGGTATACAAATCAGTAACAGTAGTCATAATGGAATATTTCCTCTCTTAGTTAATGAGGTTGGTTGGTTAAATGGGCGTATAAATCAACAACCCGCCGACCACAACAGGCAGCGGGCTTTAAACAAGGATGTTCACTTACAGGAGGTGGCGGCCCGGGAGGGGTAGCACTTTTGCCGTTCATAGCTAGTTGGGCAACAAGTTGTTGTTCTGAAACCTTTCTGGAAAACACCACGCCGCGCTCATTTTTCGCTCGCCCCGGTACTTGCTTGCTCGCCGATTCTTCATCCTCGCCATCACCAGGATCATCGTGCTTCTTGGGATTTGTCTTGGTGGGTTCGTCGTCTTTGTTTGGAGTAGGGGCTTGTTTACTGGTGAGGATTTCGTTTGCGAACCCCAAGTCGATAGCAGCTGTTGCGTCCATCCATGTCTCGGCATCCATGAGCTTGGAAAGTTTCGCCCGGGACAGGCCAGTTTTTAACTGGTAGGCGATTGATAATCGAGTCTTTGACAGATTCGAGCATGTCCAAAGCGCGCGATAACTCGGTTTTATCACCCATAGCGAGCGTGGCGGGATTATGGATCATGAGCATCGAAACCGGGCTCATTGCCACCGTGGTCGCCGCCATAGCAATCACAGATGCCGCCGATGCCGCGATCCCGTCAATATTCACCGTGACTTTACCGGGATAATCCAGCAGCATGTTATAGATACGAGCAGCTGCCACTACGTCACCGCCAGGAGAGTTCAGCCAGATAGTGACCGGCCCAGACCCCGCGTTTAACTCGGAGGCAAAAACCGTGGGGGTTATGTCATCATCTAGCCATGATTCCTCAGCGATAACCCCGTTAATACGCAAAACCTTTTCACCCCCATCACTATTTGGGCCACTTGTCTTTGGGGTTAGCCAGTTCCAAAAACGCTTCATATGTTTTCCTTTCGAATGTGGGAAGATTTATGAATGAACTACAACAAGACACCCGCGCAGCAGTGGGATGGAGTGCGTGAGCTCCATGACCAACTCGTAGCCGGAAATCAGGGCTACAGATTGGTGCCCCCTAGCAAGAACAAAGACGGAGTCACGACTCTCGGTTGGATCAACTACGAGGACTGGCTCTGGGACGGGATCTGGGATGGCATCGACCTGTTAAAAAACAACCTCAACGGAGATTGGGAACCGTACTACGACGGCTTGGACGACTTCCCAACCGAGACAATCCTACAGGCCAGCATTGGTGAACTAACCGCGTGGTTTATCCTGTTTGGTAACCGCGAGCGCATCGATGAGGGTCTCATTTCCTCTGCGGTTGATGACGGCACGATTCTCGCCCTCTCCAAACGGTTCCTCGAGCTCGTCGACAGACCCGCCTTCTAGCCCGATTCCCCTTGCGGCAGCGTACGCACCGGCTATATCAAGCGGAAGCATGTTCCCATTAACCAGGTAGAGATCCCCGCCATCGACCTCATCGATGCGGTCGAGATTCTCTAGCTCGCGGATATCGTTGGCGCTCATCCACCCGTTTTGGCGAGCTACCGAGTATCCCTCCATACGCGACTGGTAATCCCCGCGCAGCAGCCCCTCGACATTGAACTTCACGAACACGCTCGGCTTCTCACGCGCGGCGAGCAGCGTCTTGGTCAAGGCTTGTTCCCAGCGGATTACCCACGGGTCAAGCGTGTATTTCACGAACTCTAAAGACTGCTGTTCAATATTGGAAAACGAGGATTTTTCGAGGTCGCCGATCATGTGGGGCGGGATACGAAATATTCGGGCGATTTCGCCCACCTGAAACTTCCGTGTTTCTAAAAACTGTGCCTGCTCCGGGCTTACCGAGATCGGCGTGTATTTCATTCCCTCCTCAAGCACCGCAACTTTGTTGCCGTTACGAGTGCCCCCCCCGAACGTGGCCTGCCAGGACTCACGAACCCGAGAAGGATCCTTGATCGTGTCTGGATGCTCTAACACCTCGCCCGGAGCCACCCCATTAGCAAAAAATGAAGCACCGTAATCTTCGGTAGCCTGCGCGAGCCCGATAGCGTTTTTCGCCATCGCAATCGGGGAATAACCAACCAACCCATCAAAACCAAGACCTGGAACATGAAGCACATCGTTAGGGGTAAGCCGGATCGTCTTGTACTCTCCTGTGGGTTCGTCCCAGCTGGTTTGATACTCGTAATACAGCTGCTTAGAGTCCAGGTCACGGCCTACGCTCATCCGATTCGGTTGCAGCGGATACAGTCCGATCACTTCGCCGAGCCCGTTACGCACCACCTGAGCAAACGCGTTCCCCCACAACAACAGGTGCGTTATGAGCGTTTCTCGGAACACGAAGCTGGTCACCTCGGGGTTAGGTTCATCATGCAACAGCCGGTATAAGGGGTGGTCGAAGGCTTTTTCCTTGCCACCACCGTCCTTGTAACGGTATACGTGCAGGGGTAGCCCAGCTATCGTCTCAGCCAAGATCCGCACACACGAATACACTGCGGTCAATTGCATCGCGGAGCGCTCCGTCACCACCCGCCCACCCACCCGACATTGTCGGCCCAAACAAGAAGCTGTAGCTGGTGGACAGCTGGTGATTCTCGACTGGTTTCGGTCTGCCGCGTAACCAGTTTTTTAGGCCCATATAAGTTCCTTCCTGGATATGCGAAAATAGCTCTATGAACACGGCCGGCACTTCGCATCTTCCTGTGCTAGGGGTAGGGCCTATCTATGTATCGGGTATTTTCGCGCTTACGGTCACGGCGAGCGTTCTCAGCTATTTAGGTCGCGCATCAAACGGCGCTGTCACTAACGCGTGGATACGAATACTCATGATTGCAGCAGGCCTGCTCGTGATTGTAGAGGCAGTAGTTGTGTGGTGTGCGGCGGTCTTTGGCTCTCACATGGTCCAAAGTGTCAAGACCGGCAAGCTAATGACCAGTGGGATTTATGCATGGGTGCGCCACCCCGTTTACGCAGCCTTTTTGCTGTTGAACTGTGGTCTCTTGCTCATGCAAGCAAACTGGTGGCTGCTAGCCTTACCAGTGATTTATTGGGTAGGCCTGAGCGTCTTGATGAAACACACCGAAGAGCGCTGGCTAGAAAACAAATTCGGTGACGAATACACCCGCTATGCCACCCGTGTTAACTGCATCCTTCCCTGGCCACCTCATAGCACCAGCAGTCCCCGCGAATCATAAACTGAGCTCGCCTCTGGGGTGTTGCCGCATCTTATTGCCCGATTTAAGGTCATGATGGTGGCGACGATGCCGTCAATTTTGTCCGTGGACTTTTGCTTATCTGGCTTAATGTTGCCAGCTGGGTCGGTGCGCACGTGAATGTTATCGACCATCCAGGCCAGCACCGGGTGCCCGCCATGGGCGAGCTTGCCTTCCAACGCCAGCTTCATCAGTTCTTTGGACGGTGGGGACATGTCTTTGAAGCCTTGACCAAACGGCACCACCGTGAAACCAGCATCCTCAAGGTTTGGCTCATTTGGACCGCACCTCAGCGGTCGAAAGCGATCTCTCGGATATTAAACCGGGTGCCAAGATCCTCAATGAACTTCTCGATATACCCGTAGTGCACCACGTTACCCTCAGTCGTTTCAAGGAATCCTTGACTGTTCCACAGGTCGTAGGGGACGTGATCGCGGACGACCCTCAGTTTCAGGTTGTCTTCGAGTATCCAAAACCAGGGCGCGATCCGGTACTTCTCATCGTCCCCGTAAGGTGGGAATACGAGAACGAAAGCAGTGATATCGGTGGTGGATGCCAGGTCGAGCCCGCCGCCACAAACACGGCCTTCTAACTCATCCAAGTGGACTGGGCCATCGTTTTTGTTCCAGGTATTCATAGACATCCACCGCACAGACTGTTTCACCCACTGGTTCAAACGCAACTGTCTGAAGGTGTTTTCCTCAACTGGGTTCTGCTTGGCACTATGACAAGCGTCCCTAACTTTCTGGATTGGCACCGTCCCGTCCAAGGATGGGTTGGCTTTATGCCACACGGCTTCATCGGTCCAATCATCATCTTGCGCCGCCCCATATATGACTGGATAAAAGGTAGGGTCGATCTTTTTGCCCGCAAGGATGTCTCGGGCTTTTTGGTGTTGCTCGTAGCAAATCGAATGAGTCTTGGTTCCAGCTGTTGTGATGAAGAAGTACAGCGGCTGGGTGCGAGCATCCCCACTGTCTTTATTCATCACGTCGAAGAGCGCCCGGTTGGGTTGGGTGTGCAAGTCGTCGAACACGACACCGGAAATGTTGAAGCCATGCTTCGAATACGCCTCAGCCGACAGTACTTGATAGAAGCTGTTGGTGGGTTTGTAGATGATGCGCTTCTGGGAGCTTAAGATTTTTACGTGTTTCGACAAGGCCGGTGGCCTGCTCACCATCCCCACACGCTAACAATAAGGCGACCGCGTAGTCAGCTTTTGCGCTTGTTGTAGGTGGAGCCTGTGGCCATGAACCTGATCGGCATCATAGACGCAAGCTTCTTGACTTACAGCAACGCTTCCTTTCTTGTGGGCATACAAATGGCTACTGCGATAGTGGCCCCATAACCAGTAGCACAACCACACCTGGTTGCGTCTCATTTATTTGAAATTGTTCGGGCGATGCCTGTGTTAGTTGCGGACGGCGACCATACCGATGGCCCTGGCGAAAGCATACCCCTGATCGGTGAAGGCCACATCCGACTCGGTGACGAGCGTGACTGGGGTGCGGGCGTCATCTCCACCGCAAGCGAGGATGCTGAAGATCGTCGCAAAATGATCGTAGGCACCGCGCTGGTTGTTACAGATGCGGCTGGAAGCAATAATGGTGCCACCGTAAACCATGGCTGGCCACGGCCCCTGATATATTTCTTGACTTGAGCGGCAGCCCCCAAGGTGGCTAGTTCGCTGTTCAACTCGGTTTCTTCTGGCTTGTTGTTTTGTTATGTATATACAGCCATAGATTCGCGCGCTTATCCAATCGTATTTGCCCGAGTTAGCGACTATTTCTCTAGAACTCTTGGGTTAGTGGCCAATATTCTTAAACCCCGATTGTAAAAAGAACCCGAAGATTGTCTAAGACAAATATGGGGCTGGACGTCGCAGAACGAAGCGTCCAACCCCATATTTAGTTGATCTCAAGCGGATATATCTTGGCTACCTGTTTCTTTTCGCCCGCCTTGAGATAATGACACCGGCAAGTCCACAGACAAGCGCGACCCCCAACAACCCGGCTACAGCAGAACCGGTCACCGGCAAGGTGGATTTGCTCTTCTTGACGGTGGTCTTTTTCTGCTCAGTCGGTTCTGTCGTATTCGTTGGCGTTGTCTGCGCCGCCTCCTTAACCGTAATCTTTGCGATCACGGTTACGCTTTCCCCGTTAGAGTCGGTAAGCGTGAACTTAACCTCGTAAACCCCTGCCTTAGAGCTATCGAAATTTCCTTGCTCTATGACGACTTTATCGGCTAGGTTTGCTCCGTCCTGCTCATCAGCTGCCTTGGTTATCAGTGAGTGTAGATCCAGCTGTTCGCCGGCGGTAATCGTCGCGTCCTTCACCTCAAGCACGGGTGGAGTATTGACAACATAAATCGGGTATACCGCCAGATCTCCCTTAACCACCGTGTCGGCATCGAAGACATCGCCAGAGCCATCAGCCTTGGTATTCCATTCCTTAAACGCGTACCCCGCTTTGGCCGGTGCGGCAGGAAGCTCCTTTGGCAGGCAGGTTGTACCATCGCTCAGGCAGTTTTGCGCTGCCGAGCGTCCGTAATAAACCTGCATCGATGCCAGCACCTCTGGCTCAGCACCCTCGTTAGCGGCCTTGTAGAATTTAACCTCTGGAACACGTTGGTTCAAAGTGGTGACGAAAACGCTGGAAGACTTGAACTTTTCAAAAGTGTTAACCCCATCGTTTCCTTCCCAGTTCCTGAGGTATGAAAATTCGCCTTCGTTTGCGCGGATGTTCTGAAGCGAAAACTTCCTATCTTTGTACATGAAGTAGAAGTTCGCCGGCATGTAGCCCTCATCGGTAAGATTCGCCACTTCCGACTGAGTCGGCTCAGGGCGTGTTCCATCTTTACCGATTGCCTTTATGATGTAGTCATTGCCTTCGGTGTACTTGGTGTTTATCCCAGTGACGTTGTCGTTTTCAACCACGAAAAGATCCTTGGCCACGTCCGCGTTCTTTGCGTAGGCGATGCTGACTATGTCAAGGTGAAAACGCGTTTCAGCTATGGGGTTTACGTTTTCCTTCGGGTTGGTGGCCGAATAGTTGTCGGAGCCTACCGTCATCATGTCGGTCGCGCCACCCGGGTAACCCGATGTTTCAGCAGTGAACCAGGAATGGTAGCCCTCTGGGACAGTCGAGTTGTCAACCTTTACGGTGTAGGTCTTGCCCTGCGGGTATGGGCCTAGATACTTTGCTCCGCTCCATCGATCAGGATCCCCGACGGTTCCCTTGGTCGTCTCAACCAGGTTCCCGTCGCCGTCGTAAACCTGGAAAGCGATATTCTTCCAGGTCTCTAGAACCTTAGTCGGTGGCGCTCCACCATAAACGCTAAGCATACGTTTTGCCCCAATAGCTTGCTGAGGCGAGTCGAACAAGGCTTCCGTTTGCTGGTTTATGAAAAGCTCCGGTAGAATCTCGATTCTTACCTGCCCTTGTGCGCTAGCGCTTTGAGGAGCCACTATGGCAGTGACCATCATCCCTAAAAGCACCAACGGGGCAATCAAGAGGCTGATCGCCCTTTTTGTACTTTCCCTCATGGTTTCCTCCAAGTTGTCGGATATGTTTAGGAATATTTTAATATCTTTCGGGTATTATTAAACTTTTTTCGGGTATTACTGAACTTCTTTCACCTAGTTGAGTCGCCATTGATCAACCCATTTCACCCGGCCAAGAGTGGAGCCATTATCCCAGTCGACGTGAACCGTGCTGGCAGCATCGACGAACAGGATCGTGCCCTCGGCTCCTGCTTCAAGATTGGTGTATGGGGCTTTGCAACACACCAGCCGCACCCGTCGACTATTCAGCGAGCCCACCGGATCTGCTGTGGGGCTCGCGGGTTTCAGTGATTTCGCTTAGGCACTATCACCTTCTAGGCGTGCCGGCAGGTCGCGGCGTAGTTGCTTGTACTCGGCCCCGATGAAACCCAAGCCCAGTAGCGGCGCTCTCATCGAGTACTTCTCGTTGGCTACCGAACATGGCCTCGTGGTCACGCGGTGAACGCGACCCGCAAAGTCACACAACGCATCGATCAGCTGGTTGCGGCTTGGGTGTCATCTGGTGCCGGTGGGTGGTCGAACCAGGCAAACACCAACCGGCCCTCAGCCACCCCGATGCTGTGGTGTTCAGTCCCGAGATCCTTAGTAATCGAGGGCCGCGCGCAGCCAGTAGGCCCTCCAGGCGCGCCAGTGTTGCCTTATCAAGCCGGTTGGCGGGCAAGGCGACGATTTAAACCAAGTGAATGCGCCACGTTCGCGACAGGCGTAGTTGCGGTGTCCTGCTCACCGTCATCACAGGCTCCTGGTTCAGTGGCTGGCAAAGTGGGGACGGATTTGCAGCGCCAGGTTTTGTTTTGGCTGGGAGTCAGCGATACTTGCCCTTCGAAATCGCGGGGAGAGTAAGGAGTTCTTGCGCAACTTCCGCGGTAGTAACAAGAGCAGTTGGGATCCCTGAACGACACACGGCGTGGATTGCTTCTGTCTTTTGTGTTCCGCCAGCAACCATCAGGACGTTAGGGACCTTCAAGATTTGCTCGACGGTTATGGAAATACGGCGATCGTTCAGGGGGAGATTGAGGTAGTTGCCGTCGGCATCAAAGAAAACGCCACTGGAATCGGCCACCGCACCGCGCTGATCTAAGACTTCAATGTCGCTCTGAGGAAGCAATTGCTCAAGCTGGGTAACGCGCGAATCCCAAGCGCCGACAGATAAGACTGCGATGTCAATGTCATCGAAGAGCTCAAGGATGCGAGCAACAGCTGGTTCTTTCCTCTGAACCTTCGCCGTTTCAGCTGAAGAACTGAACAGGGGAGCGATAAGCATTCGCCCTTCAACGCCAGATTGCTGACTGATCTGTCCGATCAAAGTGATTGGAGACTTTGAAGGATCGTCACCAAGATTGCGACGTCGAGAAAACGGGGAGGCTCGGAATATTCACCACCTGAGGTGAACGCTCCGAGTTTTTCTCTAGGTGAGCAGTGTACGAATGGTGAGCACCTCAGGAGCATTGATGAAGCTCGTAACCCTATCTTGGCTGACGTCGTCACCAGGGATGGTGAACATAAAAACTTTGATACGTCGAATGTCGTCATGACGAGGCATCTGCCTACCGCCGTCATTGTACTGAGCCTTCGACTCCCCGGTGTACCAGAGACAATGTGACAGGAGCTTCAGCACTGCGAATCATATTGAGAAGCAGCGCAAAATTCAGATATTCATTCGAGTAAGCCCTCATATACCAAAGTACGAACAGGCATCTCCTGAGCCCGCTCGTTCACGAAAGCTTTTTCGGCTTTAGACAGACCAAAGAAATCAGCCAACTGCGAATCAATCACTGGAACTAAAGACTCCCAATCGATGCTCAAATTAGCCGGGGCCTTGCTCACCAAGTTCGGCACATTCGCCCACACCGCGCGCTTGTTATCCTGCGTCACCTTCAAAGACCCAAGAAGAAGCCTCGCGAACTTCGTATGCAAAAACGTCGCTAGTTCTTCAGCTTCCTT
The DNA here is from genome assembly GCF_030212665.1 of Pauljensenia sp. UMB9872. NCBI lineage: Bacteria > Bacillati > Actinomycetota > Actinomycetes > Actinomycetales > Actinomycetaceae > Pauljensenia > Pauljensenia sp. UMB9872. The sequence goes on from NZ_JASOER010000008.1 coordinate 28,135, forward strand.
ACGTGTCCCAAACGCACCGATAGAAATGAATGACTGCGTATGAGCGAAACCAGGGGACAACAGAACAGGAGGAGCAAGAACCTCACCCAACTTGCCCGCGCCATTCGACTTCGCCAGCGCAACCTTCCACGCATTCAAATTCGGATGATCGCGCACGTAACGACGATTGACAAACTTCACAAGCCGACGATTATTCTGCCGGCCAAGCACTCCGATCATTCCCCTGTGGGCAACATCGTGAAAAACCTCAGGCAACACATCAAAACAATTCGTCGTCACATCAAACGAATGCCCCGCAGAAACACGTTCAATCGCCTGCGGATACTCGACATGCAACACCGAAGTGAACCGGTAGCTCTCGGGAGCAAACACAATCTGATCAAGAAAACTGTCAGCGATCGCATGAACTCGAGCAACAATCGAACGTAACTGGAGGTCAGGAATGAACGAGCCGATTGGGGCCAAAGAAACGTTCGTATCCCGCAGAGTGACAGCGATCCCGCCTTTCACTTCAGCAGTAGGAAAAATGCGTCGACTATCCGCCTCGAACAAAGACACGCTCACATGCGGGTCTGAAAGAACCTGACGATTCCACTTTTTCGAAGTCTTCCCAGCATTAAACAAGAAGCGAGCCGGCGTCACGAAACACGCCAGAGAAGACACTCTAAACGCAAAATCCATGAAGTCCGGGTAAATCTGACGATCGCTAGTGCCAGCCATCGCCTTCTGATACGGCGGATTGGCGACCGTAATATCAAAGGAGTCAACAGGAAGAACAACATCCGCCCCAGATGGAGACTTCAACGTGAGCCCATCCATCTGCCAGACGTTTCGGGCAATGACATGAGCTGCTTCGGTCAGTTCGTCTGCGACAAGAGAACGCCCAAGCAGAGCCGATGTTGCTTCATCAAACGAAGCCAGGAGATTCAGGCGCGCAAGCAACAAAGAATCACCCTGAAGCTCGAATCCGAAGGTCGCCCTCAATGCGCGCAACGCCCAATGAAGCGTTGCGGCCTCGTCACCCAAAGAAATCGGAATAGCGGCCAACTTGCGGTCAAAAAACCCAACGCGCCCGCCAAGAGCAATCGGTTCACCTGTCGTAGCATCGTACCAGCTGGTCAAATACGGAGCCTCGCCACACGCGACTTCAAGTACACGGCGATCCACGTAGTTTTCCCACGCTTTGCCAGACACGTCATCGAAGGCGGGAAGCGTTGGTCGAAGCGGACGCACTATACCGGCCGACGCATCAGGGATCGCATCATCATAAGGCTCGTGGCCGGCAGACCACGCATGATCTACGACATCATTTTGAAAGTTCACCAGCCACGCTGGAGTGAAAATCTCAGCGCGTTTTTTCGTTCGAACAGCCTGAGCGTCACGCGCTTTCGTTGTGCGCTGAGCAATCAAGCCAGGATTCGCGTTCAAAACATCAAGCATGATCTGCTGATCAGCATGGATTCCCAGATCCTCATAGTCTTGAGTCGCCCACACAATATTGCGCGAGAAGACACCAGTATTGCTACCGTCGGCGCCAGCAGGTGTATCCGCGTCAGTGGAAGTCGCATAATCTCGAAGCAAAAGTGGCAGTAGATCAGCGAAACGCACGGACAGGTCACGAGCCTGCGAGCGTTGCATCGGATCACCTCACGAATTGGACGGGACTTCCCTCATAAGGCTACCTTCCGAGATACTGATGCGAACCACCTCTCCGCTTCAGAACCTTGTTGAGAGGAGACATCATGATCCAACGAATGCTCTCGGTCTTCCCCGGAATCTTTCTGCTGCTCACCGTTGCGACAATATCCAGCGTTGAAAGCGATGTCATTCTTTAGCCACATCCCGCACTGTGAGTGCTTTTGATTGTCTCGCCAGCAGATCGCATCCGGTCTTTAATTTCAATTCGGTAGCTGCGACCGACTACTCCCATGTTGTTACCCGTCGGAACGTGCTGGGGCGACCGATTAGTGTTCTTGACGCCCAGATTGTGTCTATTTGCGTGACGCGTGTGGCAGTTCTTGCAACTTCGAACGCCAAGGATTATCGGGGGTGCGGTGTGGAGGTCGTCAATCCTTGGGATTAAGAACAGTTACTTCTGCCAGAGTGTGTGCCCGGCCTCGTCCAGGATGAGGGCGTGAGCGGTTCCGGCCTCGTCGATCGACAACTGGACATCCACGAAGGTGGAATCATCGTCTGGGGCGCATGATCGGTAGGAGTAGCTCGTGTTGGTGACAGCGACGGTTGTTGTTAGCGCGCGGGTCAGCCACGGACGCTTTCTACGTAGCCAGACCAGCGAACTCAATGCCTCGTAGGTCGTGTGCCCAAACCCCAGCAATTCGCCGGGAGAAGCGGGCAGGGGAGGACGCACCGCGTCATCGCCGAACTGGCGGTCTTCCTTCACCCCCGTGAATCCCTGCTCATCGCCGTAGTAGATCGACGGAGTGCCACCCAGCGTCATGATGATCGCCTGCGCCACTAGTCCGCCATCGGCGCCAAGCAGAGACGAGATGCGCGTCGTGTCGTGATTGCCCACGAACGTTTGCGCAACGATCGTCTCCAAGAATTCACCGTGGCGTTTCAGCGTCCAATCAAGCTCAAAGAAATTCTTATCCGTGATCGACGACCAAATTGCCTTCCACAATTCGTACTGCGTGACCGTATCAACGTGGGCATCCTCAACGAACGCAGGGTAGTCACCGTGAATGACTTCGCCAAGGAAGAAAGTATCGGGGTACGAGGCCCGGACTCGGTCGCACACGTCTGCCCAGAACTCAGTTGGAACGGAATATGCAGCATCAAGTCGCCACCCATCGATGCCACGGGCACACCAATACTCCATTACCTGCTGAACGAAATCCTTGACGCGCGCGTTCGTGTGGTCGAAGCGCACGAGGTCCGAGTTCCCTTCGAAGAACCAGGGGTAGGGGCCACCGTCGGACTCCCAATCGATGTGGAATAGGGGAGCATCGGGGGAATTGGGCGTTCCGGAAACGGGATCCTTGCCAGCTTCAAGAACCGCACGCAGAGGCTGATACTGGTCGCTGACGTGCGAAAATACGCCGTCGAGCATGATGTTCATTCCGTGAGCATGGCATGCCTCAACCAGCGCATCGAAGTCTTCGACACTGCCCAGACGCGGATCGATGCACAAATAGTCGAGCGTGTCGTATCCGTGCGTCGCCGAATCAAAGATTGGGCCGAGTAGCAGTCCCGTCGTACCAAGCTCAGCGGCATAATCCAACCAGTTGATTAACATTTGCAGGCGCGGAACCTGTGTCCGATCGCCGTCGCGAATCGGCGCGCCACACGCTCCCAGCGGGTACACGTGCCACCAAATGGAATCTGCGCCGGGCGTGCGATCAGAGGGTGAAACGCTTTGAGTCATAGGCAAACTTTAGCCCGTGACACAGGCGAATCGAGGTGGAACACAAGGTGGAGCGCAAACGGACAGTGCGGGTGCAGGCGTGACTTGATTGTGCGCACGCTGAACTTCAAGGGTGCGACTGTGACCAAGCAATCGCGGATCAGTTTGCGCGCCCACAACGCACGATGCGACCGTGGATGTATGAGTTCTCCTGAGCGCGACATGACCGCCAGCCCCGAAGGCGTAGCTTCGTCGACTGATGTGAAGCCACGGCGCGTTTCTACACTGTCGACCGTGATGGCGCTGGTTGCGGTCCTCGCGATCTCACCCTCGATGCGCGCCGGAGCAACATCGCTCGGGCCTGTCCTGACTGGTGTCCAATCCACTTTTGGAGTGGGAGCGATGGCGGTCGGTCTGCTCTCAGCGTTGCCGTGTATTGTTTTTGCTCTCGTTGGTGCGCTGGCAGTTCCACTGTCAAAGCGCTTCGGACTGACGTGCATCGTAACCGTCGCAATGGCCGTGACAACCTTCGGCTTGGGTGTGCGTCCATTCGTGTCGAACTTCTGGGCGTTCCTCCTGCTCAGTGTTGCTGGACTTGCTGGCCCCGCCGTCGGTAATGTCATCGTGCCAGCGTGGATCAAACTGCACAAAGCTGGTCGCACGGTTCTGCTTCTGACGGTCTACGGTGGCGTTCTCCCGCTGGGTGGAGCGATGGGTTCGTTCCTCGGCGCGCCGATTGCTGGGCCTGATTCATCCGGCTGGCGAACCGCGCTGTTCATCTGGGCGCCGTGGGCACTGTTGGCAGTGCTCGTCTGGCTTCTCGCCTGGAAGAGCGTCGGTCGAGATACTCCGCCGGTCGCCCAGTCTTTAGCGCCAGTACCTGAGTCTTCTACGCCACTGACAGGGGACGAGGCCGCCCAGTTGTCATCGCCCTTGGCTACCAACAGGCGGAGCCTGATGAGATCACCAACCGCCGTGGCGTTGATGGTTGCGTTCGGACTTCAATCTTTGAATGCCTACGTTCAATTTGGTCAGCTTCCAACGATTCTCGCAATGCTGGGAGTCGACCGAACAAGCGCAGCCGCGATGGTTGCAGCTATCAACCTGTGGGCACTTGTCGGTGGCTTGATTATGCCGAAGATCGTTGACTCGGTGAAGAACCTGCCTCTTGTCTCTCTGCTCTTCGGGGTGCTGACCGCTTCCGGTTATCTCGGCCTTTTGCTTGCTCCAACTTTCTCTCCCTGGCTGTGGGTGACGCTGCTGTCGATCGGCGGCTTCATGTTCCCGCTCTGCGTCACTCTGATCCCTGCGCGCGCTCGCACTGCATCGATGACCGCGCGCCTGTCGGGTATGGCTCAGCCTGGTGCATATATCGTTGCAGCATTCGGCCCGATCATTGTCGGCATGGTGCTTCAAGCAACCGCTTCGACTACTCCTGTTCTGATCTTCCTGATGATCATGGCTCTCTTGATGGGCATCATTGGCATGCGAGCCTCCGCCCCCGTATTCGTCGACGATGAAGTGTAAGAGCAGGCGGCCTCGTACTTGAACGGTGGCCGAAAGACGCAAAAGTGGCTGGCATTCGCATCCGCCCAATCTCATAACGCACCAACGCGCCAGTCCTGATGGTGGTACAACGGAGAAAAGTGTTCGTGGGGGAGGAACTACGATGCAAGGAAACGTCGAAGAAGCAATCGACATTGCGCGCGGTGGTCGAATTCTGGCGGTGACTGGTGCGGGAATGTCCACCGACTCGTCCTTGCCGGATTATCGAGGCACCGGCTCAACCCCCACAACCCCGGTTGATGTCGACATGTTTACGTCCGACCCTGTGTGGTATCGCTGGCTTTGGTATCGCAATGAAGCGACGTGGAAAATCCTCGAAAACTGCCAGCCCAACGATGGGCACCGGGCACTTGCCACGATGGAAGCATCCGGGCATCTGCTGGGTGTCTCCACGCAGAATGTCGACCGGCTGGACGCGCGCGCTGGAACGCGTAACGTCTGGGAGCTCCACGGACGCTACGACACGGTTGAATGCCTGAGCTGTGGCTCCGTTACGTCCCGCGCAGCATTGTCCGTGCGGTTGCGTGCGTTGAATCCGGACCTCGTCGAAGAAACCGATCCCGCACACGTCGATATCACCCCCGATGCCCGTCGCGACTTAGCCGAAGTCTGCACGTTCACTCCCGCGTACTGCGAACGCTGTGGCGGAATGCTGAAGCCGTCCATCGTCATGTTCGGCGAAGGCCTTCCCGAGTCCGCGTTCGGCCCATCCCTCGACATGGCCGCGTCGTGCAATGTTGTGTTGGTCGCGGGCACGTCACTCGCCGTCTCCACCGGTTTGTGGGTGGTTCACGAGGCCATGCGCGCAGGCGCTTCCCTGATCGTGGTGAACAGGGGAGCGACAGCCGTGGATCGCTTCGCCGACGTCCGAATTGAGGGAGGCACGTCTGAGGTACTACCTCAGATTGCTACTGCGCTCACCAGCTGAACAGGTCGAGACGTGGCAGGTTGCCCACGTTGTGCGCGGTTGAAGAACAGCAGAAGTGTGACAGGCGACATAGGTTGTGCCATTGTTTGTTTTCTCGTTGAACGCCTACACTGACCATGAGCGCCGATCATCTGGTCGGCATCGCAGGGTTGTTACTCGTCAGAGGCAAGACCTGGGAACGCGTTTATTCGTGCGCCCAGGTCTTTTTTGTTGCCCTGAGAAAGACTCACAACCAAAGCGGTTCATTGAAGAACCGGGAAAGGGGACGGATGGAGATGTCCACCGACAAGCAGATCGCCGAGGCAGTACTTCAAGGGATCGGAGGCGCAGGCAACATCACCAGCCTCACGCACTGTGCCACGCGCCTACGTTTTGAACTCGTTGACGCATCCAAGGTTGATGCCAATGCGCTCGATGCGACCGAGGGCGTTCTTGGAGTTGTCCCCCAGAGTGGGGACCGCTATCAGGTCGTTATTGGAGGTGCCGTCGCTGGCGTTTTCGCGGCCATGCAATCTCTGCCCGGAATGGGCGCCGGAGCCGTCATGACCGATGCTGAGGTCAAGGCTGCCGCCCGCTCGAAGGCGCGCGGCAAGGTCGCCTGGCTCGACTCCTTCTTCGAGTACCTCTCCGACTCGTTCCGTCCGATCCTTGGTGTCTTGCTCGGCGCCTCGCTCATCATTGCGTTCGCCGCCGTCCTCGACGCCCTCGGCATCGTCGACTTCCGTGCCGCCGACAAGCCCGCCTCCTGGGTCTTCGTCGACGCCCTGTGGCGCGCGGTCTTCTACTTCCTCCCCATTATGGTCGCCTACAACGCGGCGAAAAAGCTTGACGTTGACCCGTGGCTCGGTGCGACCGTTATGGGTGCCCTCCTCACCCCGGAGTTTCTTTCCCTGTCGAACAAGGACCGGTTCCCCGACCTTACCTGCACGACGAACCAGCTCCTCGAGACGCAGAACTGCACAGCGCACATCTTCGGCCTGCCGCTCCAGCTCAACGACTACGGCGGCAACGTCTTCGTCCCGCTCATCATGGTTGCTGTTCTCGCACTCCTCTACCGCGGGCTTAAGAAGGCGATTCCGACGAACCTTCAGATGGTCTTCGTCCCGTTTATCTCGATGGCCGTCATGATTCCCGTTACTGCGTTCCTCATTGGCCCGATGGGCGTCTGGCTCGGTAACGGCCTCGGCGTCGGCCTCGCTTGGATGAACACGCACGCCCCCTTCGTCTTCGCGCTCATCATCCCGATGGTCTACCCGTTCCTCGTTCCGCTCGGTCTTCACTGGCCACTCAACGCACTTATGCTGGTCAACATCCAGACTCTCGGCTACGACTTCATCCAGGGGCCGATGGGGGCATGGAACTTTGCCTGCTTCGGTGCAACCGCCGGTGTGCTCTTCCTTTCCATCCGTGACAAGGACGTTCAGATGCGCCAGACCGCAACCGGTGCACTGGCGGCCGGCCTTCTCGGTGGCATCTCTGAGCCTTCGCTCTACGGTATCCACCTGCGTTTCAAGAGGATCTACCCGCTCATGCTCATCGGATGTTTTTCCGGTGGTCTGACTATCGCAATCCTTGGCCTCACTTCGGGAGGCGTGACCACGGGCGCCTTCGCCTTCACCTCGCTACTCACAATCCCAGTGTTCTCACCTATGTGGATTTACGCCATCGCAGTTGCGATTGCCTTCTCCACCGCTTTTGCTCTGGTTTCAGTTTTCGACTATCGCACCGCCGAGCAAAAGGCCGCGCTTGTCGCACCTGCCACGAGCGTTGCCCCCTCGATCGAAGAGGAAGACACGACACCTGTTCCCGTTGCAGACGCAGAAGCCGCCACCGCGGTGTATGCACCCGTTTCAGGGCGAGTCATCCCGCTCGACGAATCCGGCGACAAGGTCTTTGCTTCGGGTGCGCTTGGTGCAGGAGTCGCAATCCTTCCCACTTCAGACACTATCTACGCGCCAGTCGCAGGCACACTTGCTACGGTCGCCAAGACTGGGCACGCCTTCGGAATCAAAACTGATGACGGTGTAGAAATCCTCGTTCATATTGGAATCGACACCGTTGCGATGGATGGCGATGGTTTCGACGTTAAAGTCGAAAAGAAGCAACGAGTTGAGATCGGGGATGTCCTTGCGATCGTGGACTTTGTAAAGGTTGAACAAGCTGGATACTCGACTACTACGCTGATGACTGTAACGAATACAAAGATCATGACGGCAGTGACCCCGATCGTGGGAGAAACCGTTACAGCCGGTACACCCGTCATCGACGTCCAGCACTGAACACCGAAGTCGCGCCCAGAAAGGAGGATCACCCGTGGAACTACTCCGCGTGTTCAACAATAATGTTGTGCTCGCACGCCGTCACGATGGCGTTGAAGTGATTCTCACTGGGCGCGGTCTCGGTTTTCAAACAAAACCAGGACAAACGGTCGACGAATCCAAGATCGTGAAGATCTTCGTTCCATCCGACGGCCGAGATCCGGACCATATTGGCCAACTCCTCGCTGAAATCCCACCGGAGCACATCCAGATGGTTCTTTCAGCCATGCGGGAAGCCCGAATCGAAGACACTGCGAGCGTCATCCTGGTTCTTTCACTCGCTGACCACCTTGGTTTTGCTTTGGCACGAGCACGGATTGGTCAAGTCATTGAGTATCCGCTTACCGCCGAAGTTGTCAGCCTTTACCCGGATGAGTATGCAAAGGCACAGCGCTTCGTCGAGGCTCTCAATGCCCTTTCCGATGTGACTCTTCCTCAGGTCGAGGTCACTGCATTCAGCCTCCATTTGGTGAATGCCGGTTTTGCCTCGGGTGACCTGTCGTGGACCTACACGATGACCGGTGTCATCCAACAGATTCTCGATGTCGCGGCCAAGGGGCTCGACGTGCAACTCGATCCGTCTTCGATCAGCGTCGGCAGATTTATCACCCACCTGCGGTATCTCTTCGTGCGCATCAACAAAGATGAGCAACTCGAGCACCACATGTTTGCAGTCGTTCAATCAATCGTTGACTCGTATCCGAAAGAAAACGCGTGTGCGAAGACAATCGCAGAATTGGTCGAGCTGAGACTCGGTTCTTCTTTGTCGGCCGATGAGATCGCGTACCTGACACTTCATCTTGCACGCTTGTCGATGCCGACTCCGGCTAAGTGACGATGCTACGAAGCTGAGGCGAGGTATTCTGCGCTAGTCGTCACGAGGTACTGAGTGGAAAGGGCCCCGAACCGTTACGGTTCGAGGCCCCTTCCTTCAGCTGAGAGAACTGAATCAGGCGTCAGCCTTCTGAGCTTCAATTTGGCGACGGGCAACGTCAACGCGTTCGCGGATGATGCGAACCAGAGCAGCGGAGACCTCGGTGTGCGAAGCGATCCACTCTTGACCGGCAGCAACGATGTCCACGCCTTCAGCGTAGCCAGCAATGTCGGTCGGGAACATGAGGATCGCGATGTCCTCAGCGGTGTGGAATGTGTTCTCTGCCCACACGCGTTCGATCAGGTTGAAGTAGTCGGCAACGAACTGAGTGTACAGAGCCGGGTTCGTGCGAGCCTGCGTCCAGAAGCCGGAAACCATAGCCCAGCGAGTGTCATTCGGGATCGACAGATCCGTCATGACCGCGTCGAAGACGTTGCGCTTGACGGTTGCGTCTTCCACGGCTGCGCGAGCACATGCTGCGTTCTGGTGGCCGGTCATCGTGCCATCTTCAGCTTCGAGAGCCGCGATTTCTGCTTCGCCGGCAAGACCCAGGCGAACCAGCGCGATCAGCAGTTCCCAACGGCAATCAAGGTCAAGATCGAGGCCTTCAAGAACCTTTTCACCTGCGAAGATTGCTCGGAGCTGCTCGCCTTGCTCGGTGGTGGTAGCACCGTGAGCGGCTGCGCGGATCAGTATGTTCTGTTCGTCCGATGCCGGAGCAGCTGCAACAGCGAGGTCCAGAAGTGCGCCACCAACTTTTTCGAGGGCAGCCTGACGCTCGGTCGGAGCAACGAAGGTACGAACTGCTTCTTCGATGTGACGGATTGTCAGCTGGAGCATCGACATATTCGTCTCACCCGGGATCGCCGCAAGAGCAAGATCCAAGTAGGAGCGTGCCGACATCTCACCATCGCGGGTCATATCCCAGGCAGATGCCATGATGACGCCACGGGTCAGCGAATCGGTGATCGACGCAATGTTCTTTGTTGCGAACTCGAGGGATTCGGTGTCCATTCGGATCTTCGCGTATGCCAGATCGCCGTCGTTCAGCAGAATCAGCTGGGGACGAGCAAGGCCAGAGGCAACAGGAACAACGGTGCGTGCGCCGTCAACATCGAGCTCTTGCCGGAAGACCTGTTTCAAAGAACCATCTTCACTGGCCGAGTAGCCGGCGGCGGCCATGCGGTGCGGGCGTAACGAGGAACCTTCAGAGAAGGATTCCTGCAGAACAGCGAGTTCAGAGATTACGCCGTTGTCGTCGACGTTGATTTCGGGGCGGAGCAGGGTCACGCCTGCTTCTTCCAGCCAGACCTTCGACCATGCCTTGAGGTCGCGGCCTGAAGCCTTCTCGAGTTCACCCAGAAGGTCGGTGAGCGTCGCGTTCGCGTAGGAATGAGCGGTCAGGTATTCGTGCAGGCCGGTGAAGAATCCTTCGCGGCCAACGTAGGACACCAGCTGACGCAGAACGGATGCACCCTTTGCGTAGGTAATACCATCGAAGTTCACCTCAACGTCTGCGAGGTCACGGATTTCAGCTTTAATCGGGTGAGTCGTGGGCAGCTGATCCTGCTTCAAGCCCCAGTCCTTGCGGAGCATGAAGCCTGTCCATGCATCGGTGAACTCGGTGCCCTCAGCGAGAGCCAGGTGGCTCATGAACTCAGCGAAGGATTCGTTCAGCCAGAGGTCGTTCCACCATTTCATCGTCACCAGGTCGCCGAACCACATGTGGGCGAGCTCGTGAAGAATCGTGTTGGCTCGGGTCTCAAGCTGAGCAGCAGTCGGGCGAGTACGGAACACGTAGGAATCGCGGAAGGTTACGCAGCCCGCGTTCTCCATTGCGCCAGCGTTGTATTCAGGAACGAAGATCTGATCGTACTTCGTGAAAGGGTAGGCGATGCCGTACTGCTTCTCGAAGAAAGCGAAGCCCTTGCGGGTCGTGTCAATGATGCGATCAGTGTCGAGGTGCTCGACCAGCGACGCGCGAGAGTACACACCCAGATCAATCGTGCGACCGTCAGAGGACACCAGTGAATCGGTAACGCCCTTGTACGGTCCAGCAATAATCGCGGTGATGTACGTCGACATCTTTTCAGTCTCAGCGAAACGGTAGATCCAAGTCTCGCCATCAACCTCAGGCTCGGGAGTCGGAGCATTCGAGAACACCAGCCAGCCAGCGGGAGCGCTGACGGTTAGAGTAAAGGTTGCCTTCAGATCAGGCTGCTCGAAGGTCGTGTAGACACGGCGAGCATCTGGAACCTCAAACTGGGAGTAGCAGTAGTCTTCGCCGTCAGCCGGATCGGTGAAACGGTGCAAGCCTTCGCCGGTGTGCATGTACTGGCAGTCGGCTTCAACTTCCAGAACGTTGTGCTGAGCCAAACCGTCCAGCGCGATGCGGTGGTCAGCGTGAGCCTCGGTGGGGACTTCCTGACCATTCAGGCGAATCGAACGGACGTTGTTCGAAACCAAGTCAGCGAAGGTTGAGGCACCAGCGGTCGCATCGAACTCGATGCGCGTCGTGGAACCAAAATCAGTGGCGCCACGTGTCAGATCCAGCGTGATGTCGTAGTGGTGAACGGACAGGATCTCCGCGCGTGCAGCTGCTTCTTCGCGGGTGAGGTTCAATCCCGGCATGATGCCCTTTCAATTCAGAGGAACGTAAACAAAGTAATGCTTGAGCCTATCTTTTCACTGAACGACCTTTGACGCACATTTGGCAATGAAACAAGCAAGCTGACCTGCCAGAGTGATCGGTCGTAAACGGGGAATAGTCCCAGGCCGATGGCTGTTCGCCACGGTAGAAAATGAAGCGGAGTTTTACCAGATGTGAACACGCTGTGAGGGATCAAGCCACATGTGATCGCCCTGACATACATTGAAGGCCTCGTGGAACTGATCCATATTGCGTGCAATCTGATTGCATCTAAACTCTGCGGGCGAGTGAGGATCGATCGCCAGCATCTGCAGAGCAAACTCTGGGCGTGATGCGGTCCGCCACGCCCGTGCCCACGCGTAGAAGAATCGTTGGGCTCCGCTCAGACCATCAATCACCGGGGCAGAATCAATACTCAAGCCTTGCTTACTCAACGTGGCAACCCACGCATTCCATGCAATCGTCAGACCGGCAAGGTCACCAATATTCTCGCCCAGGGTTAGTGCACCATTTACCGTCGGAACAGGTGAAGACTCTTCCTCCACCTGCGCATCTTCGCCGGCATCCAGGTTATAGACCGCAGGTTGAGCCAAATCTAGGGGAGTGAGCTCGTCGTACTGTTCAACCAGTTTGCCCGTGATCTGCTCGAAGAGCTCGCGGTCGATGTCACTCCACCAGTTTTCAAGGTTGCCCTGAGCGTCATACCGTGAGCCCTGATCATCGAAGCCGTGCCCGATCTCGTGTCCGATAACTGCGCCGATTGCGCCAAAGTTCACTGCGTCGTCAGCTTCGGGATCGAAGAACGGTGGTTGCAGGATCGCAGCAGGGAAGACGATTTCATTCATCGCGGGGTGGTAATAAGCGTTTACCGTCTGCGGAGTCATCAGCCACTCGTCGCGGTCGACTGGCTCATCGAGCTTACGTAGTTCTCGCGCGGTCTCGAACTGGTAGGCCTTTGTCACGGCATCAACCAGAGAATCACTCTGTTCAATGACGAGCCCCGACATGTCGCGCCACTTCGGCGGATACCCAATCTTCGGGCGGAAGGTTGCGAGCTTTTCAAGAGCCCGCTTCTTTGTCTCTTCACCCATCCAGTCACATGCAGTGATTGCTTCGCCGTAGGCATTCAATAGCCCTTCGACCAACTGGTCCATGCGCTCCTTGGACTGCGGCGGGAAGTGTCGTGACACCCAGATGCGCCCCAGTGATTCGCCGGCAACAGATTCAACGAGGCCGAGTGCGCGCTTCCAACGCGGCCGCAGCTCCTGCGTACCTGACAAGGTACGGCCATAGAAATCAAAGTTTTCTTCGACAAACTCCGAAGAGAGCAGACCAATCCGCGCATCCAGTACGGAGAGCTTTGACCAGATCTTCAGATCCTCGATCGGAGTCTGGCCCCAAATCTGCGCCGATCCGGCAAAGAAATCGGGTTGGGACACGCTGATCTGAGCCTCGTCCCCGATCTGCCATCCCAGACCGCGCGCCCAAGCATCCCAATTGACCCCAGGCGCACTGGCAACAAATTCGCGCCACGTCATCTGGTTATCAGATAGGAGGGGATTGCGGTTATCCACGGCACTGCGGTGATGCGAAGCAAAACGCGTTTCGAGATCCATAATCATGCGCGCAACCCGGGCAGAGTTTTCACCAATACCGGCCAACGATGCGAGTTTCTCGAGGTGAGAAACGTAGGCATCGCGGATTGGCGCATATGAATCTTCGCGATAGTAGGCCTCGTCCGGAAGACCTATTCCGCCTTGGACAAAGGTCATAATGCGTGCATCGGAATCATGCGGATGCGTACCGCTGTAGGCTCCAAAGAAGGAATCGGCGCCACCGGCCATCAACGTGCCGGTCAATTCGTCAAGTTCTTCGCGAGTAGTGACGTGATCGATGGCTTCGAAGAAGGGGAACAGGGGAGTAATGCCTGCTTCCTCGATCGCGTTTTCATCCATAAATGCACCCCAGAGGGTCGCGATAAGAGTGGCGTCCGTGTCATCAAGAGTGCCGGCAACAGCATCGTTGCAAATATCCCGACCACGTTCTTCGGAAAGATCACGCAACGCGTGGAAAGCGCCGTCGATTGGTCGGTCAGCGGGGATTTTATGCGTTGCAATCCAGCGTCCATTGACGTGACGATAAAAATCGTCCTGCGCACGGACGTTGGAATCGATGTTCGCGGTCTCTAGGACTCGCGCCAGAATCTTTTCGCTCATATGCCAACTTTATGACAGGCCATGTAGATATCGCTGTACAAAAACAGGGGAGCGGTCGGAGGGGTCATACGCTCCCCAGCTCTTGCCTGGCAGATCTGAGCGTGAATTCCGAATCATTCGTTATGTGAAAATCTGTCATTTCAAACCTGAAAAGCGCAGGTTCCGGCATTTCTCTACGAATGAAAAGTGAGGTACGCCTAAGTCGTGCACATATGTGCACAGGGGCTGAACGATGCAATCAAATGGGGGGTGGCAAGGCACTATTGAAGGGGCGAAGGGGCTAGCTGTGCGCAAGCCCGAAGCGAAAATGTGAAGGGAACGAATGGTGAAGACGATCAACACTGACGTTGTCGTCATTGGCGGTGGTTCCACCGGAGCCGGTGTCGTCCGTGACGTTGCAATGCGAGGGTTTAGAACCGTCCTCGTTGAACGATTCGACATCGCACAAGGTACCTCTGGCCGCTTCCACGGCCTGCTCCACTCTGGTGGACGCTACATCGCGTCCGACCCTGAGTCAGCAACCGAGTGTGCAGAAGAAAACGAAATCGTTAAGCGCATCAACTCAAACGCAGTTGAAGCAACCGGTGGCCTGTTCGTGGTCACCTCGCAAGACGACGAAGAATACGCAGATAAGTTCCTCGAGCGCGCTGCCGCGGCAAAGGTGCCGGCACAGGAAATCAGCGTCGCCGAGGCACTGAAGCGTGAGCCTCGTCTTGACCCCAAGCTCAAGCGTGCATTCGAGGTCCTCGACGGCTCCGTCGACGGCTGGCAGATGGTCTGGGGTGCAATTCGTTCTGCTCAGGCTTACGGCGCACAGGTGATGACCTACAACAAGGTCACAAAGATCGAACGCGAAGGTGACCGCATCAGCGCAGTCATCGTCCACAACGTTCGCACCGGCGAAGATACTCGCATCGAATGTCAGTTTGTTTTGAACTGTGGTGGCCCTTGGGCTGGTCAGATTGCCGCGATGGCTGACTGCCACGGCGTTGATGTCGTCCCCGGAGCCGGAATCATGATCGCAATGAACTTCCGCCTGACCCAGACGGTGCTCAACCGCTGCATCTGGCCAGCCGACGGCGACATCATCGTTCCTGACCACCCGGTGTGCATCATCGGCACGACGGACCTCAAGGCAGATGACCCGGACAAGCTGACGATCCCCGCCGATCAGGTTCAGCAGATGTTCGATGCTGGCGAAGCAATGGTTCCCGGCTTCCGCAAGGCTCGCGCGGTTCACGCGTGGGCAGGTGCCCGACCGCTGGTCAAGGATTCGCGTGTTGCAGCAACCGACACGCGTCACATGGCTCGTGGCATGTCGGTCATCGACCACAACTCGCGCGACGGCGTCTACGGCATGCTCACCATCGCTGGTGGCAAGCTCACGACCTACCGTTTGATGGCAGAGCGCATCGTCGACATCATGTGTGAAGAAATGGGAGAGAAGCGCGAGTGCAAGACCGCCGGTGAAGCAGTCCCGACCGCATCGCCGAAGCTCTACACTATCGGCCACCGCCTGCACGACATCGAGCACAAGAACGCGGCCCCCAGCCACGATCAGATCATCTGCGAATGCGAACTGGTCACCCGCACAATGCTCGAAGACACAATGGATGCTTTGCCGGGCGGTCAGCTTGATGACGTTCGTCGTCAGGTTCGCCTTGGCATGGGTCCCTGCCAGGGTGGTTTCTGCTCCCAGCGTGCAACCGGTATCGCTCACGAACGTGGGGATATCGATTCAAAGAAGGCAAACGAACTGTTCAAGACCTTCTTGAAGAACCGTTGGATTGGTCTATGGCCGATCACCTACGGCAAGCAGCTGCGTCAGGCAGCGCTAGATAACTGGATTCATGAAGGCATGCTCGATGTTGAGCACCTGCCGATGGCGCAAGGCGAGCCCGGCGAGGAGTTCGTCTTTCCTGCATCAGCTTCCGAGAATAAGGAGGACGCACGATGAGAGACGCCGTTGTTATTGGCGCTGGCCTTGCCGGTCTGACCGCAGCTCTTTATCTTGCTCGCGGTGGCGCTTCGGTCACGGTCGTAACGAAAGGTCTTGGCGGTTTGCAGCTTGGCCAGGGCACCGTCGATATTCTCGGATACTCCGAGTCTCGCGTGGCTGCTCCGATCACTCAGATCTCCGAGCACATTTCCTCGCGTCCGACGCACCCGTACACGCACTTCACTCCCGAGTTCGTTGCCCAAAGCGCGAACTGGTTGAAGGATGTCCTAGGTCCTGACCTTTTGATTGGCGATCCCGAAAAGAACGTTGTGCTTCCGACCGCAATCGGTGCGCTCCGTCCGACGAGCCTGTACCAGCCCTCGATGGAAGCGGGTATTCCTGCAGACGGAGCCTCGTACCTGATCGTCGGTCTGCGCCGACTGAAGGATTTCTACCCGACCCTCGCTGCCGAAAATCTCTCGCGCCAGACCACACCGAATGGCGAACCGATCAAGGCACGTTCGTTGATCGTCGACGTCGAGATGCGTGCAGACGAGGTCGATACGACCGGTACGAACCATGCGCGCACATTGGATCGAGCCGAGATGCGCACCAAGCTGGTTGAGGCTATCAAGCCTCACGTTCGCGAAGGCGAAATCATCGGCCTTCCCGCCGTGCTTGGTCTCGATGACCTGAACGCCTGGAAGGACATTGCTGACCAGCTCGGACACAAAGTCTTCGAGATCCCGATGCAACCGCCATCAATCCCCGGTATGCGTATGAACCAGGTCCTGACCACTTTAGTGAAGGCTGAAGCGCGCTTCATCCTCGGGTCTGCCGTGAAGGGCATCGAAACTGACGGCCAGAATGTCACCGCCGTGATGATCGGGACCGCCGGTCACTCGACGCGCATCGAAACGAAGAACGTCATCCTCGCTGGTGGCGGTTTCGAATCCGGCGCACTCGATATGGATTCCTACGGGAAGGTCACCGAAACGATCCTCGGCCTGCCGGTTCTCGGCGCTGAGGGCCAGCTTCTCCACGGTGACTTCTGGGGGGCCGACCAGCCGATCTTCCTCGCCGGCCTTGACGTTGACGATGAGATGCACCCGCTGGACGCAGCCAAGAAGCCCGTCTACACCAACGTTTACGCAGCCGGCGGAAACCTCGCCGGAGCAACCCGTTGGCGCGAAAAGTCAGGTGAAGGCATTGCCCTTGCCTCCGCACTCCGCGCAGCCGATTCGATCCTTGGGAGCCTGAAGTGACCATCGAAGAAATGAACGTACTGTCCCTGACCGACGAAGACTTCGGTCTGCGCTCCACCCTCGACGCCTGCGTCAAATGCACGATCTGTGAAACCCAGTGCCCGGTCATGCGCGTGACCGATCTGTTCCCGGGCCCGAAATACTCCGGCCCGCAGGCAGAACGCTACCGCAAGGCAGGACAGATCGTCGATTCGTCGATCGATTACTGCTCGTCATGTGGCACCTGCACGCTGGTCTGCCCGCAGGGCGTGAAGGTCACCGAGATGATCCACCACGCTCGCACCGACATGAAGAAGGAAAAGGGCATTCCGCTTCGCGATCACCTGATTGGTCGTACCGGCTTCATCGGTACCGTCATGACCCCGGTTGCTCCTATCGCGAACTGGGCGCTCGATGTGAAGCCGATCCGTGTTGCTATGGAAAAAGTCATCGGCGTTCACCGTAGCGCACCGATGCCGAAGGCGGCCGGTCGCACTTTCGAAGGCTGGTTCAACAAGCACACGCCGCTGGAAGGTTCTGGTCGCAAGGGCCAGGTCATCTTCTTCCACGGTTGCGCAGGCCAGTACTTCGAGGTCGAAACGTCGATCCACTCGGTCCAGGTTCTCGAGTACCTCGGGTACGAGGTTCTGGTTCCTCCACACGGCTGCTGTGGTCTGGCATTGCAATCGAACGGCCTGTACGACGAGTCCCGCAAGTATGTCTCGAAGCTGACAAATGATCTGCGCAAGGCCAATCGCAACGCGCCAATTATCTCCGCTTCCGGTTCGTGCGCGGGCATGCTCCGCCACGAGGCGAACGAGATCCTCGAGATGGACACCCCCGAGCTCAAGGACGTCGGTTCGCGCATGTGGGA
Organism: Pauljensenia sp. UMB9872; assembly: GCF_030212665.1. Taxonomy (NCBI): domain Bacteria; kingdom Bacillati; phylum Actinomycetota; class Actinomycetes; order Actinomycetales; family Actinomycetaceae; genus Pauljensenia; species Pauljensenia sp. UMB9872. The sequence continues at coordinate 46,108 of NZ_JASOER010000008.1, forward strand.
CATTTGCGAATTTCTCATGCACCTGCACGAAAAGGGCGAGTTGGATCTGAACTTCCAGCCGATGGATATCACCATCCCTTACCACGCACCGTGCCAGTTGAAGTCTCAGGGCCTCGGTCTTCCGGCTGTCGAACTGATGGAACTGATCCCTGGCGTGAAGGTCAAGGAATCGAACCAGCCCTGCTGCGGTATTGCTGGTACCTACGGCATGAAGAAGGAAAAGTACGACATTGCCCAGGCAGTCGGAAGACCTGTCTTCGACTTCATCAAGCAGGTCAACGTTGAACTGGCCGCGTGCGACACGGAAACGTGCCGTTGGCAGTTGCGCACCGCAACGGGTGCGAACGTTGTTCACCCGATCTGGCTGATCCACAAGGCGTACGGCTTGCATAGCTGAACGCTGCATACAGGCGAGTGAGGCGGTGTGAACCCACGTGGTTCGCACCGCCTCGTTGCAGGCAGGGCTTTATTTCCTTCAGATACGACACTGTTTCTTCGTAGTGGCGATACGATGAAAGGCCACGCGACTTTAAGGAGGAGTCATGAACCCCCGTTGTGTCCGGTCCTCGCAGACAGCGCGAAAGCCACTGGTCGCAACTGCCCTTGTAGCGATAACGAGTCTGCTTTTAGCCGGTTGTGCAAGCTCAACAACGAGTTCTGACTCCAGTGAGGCGTCCGTGGGTCAGAACTACGACTATGGCTCCTCTACGAGCGAGGCGAGTAACTCAGACTTTGACTCTTCGTATGACTCGAACAGCGAATCGCAAGGAACAACGGTTGAAGCCCACGTTATCGTCACCGGTCATTTGCTCCTCGATGTTGCTGATCCCAGCGAAGCGTTAGCTCAGGCCTCCACTATCGTCACTGAAGCGGGTGGCTCAGTTGCTCATTCTTCCCTGCAAGGAGAATCGGATTCACCGTGGGGCAACGCAACATTCAAGATCCCAGCCAATAGCTTCGAAGAAACTCGTCAGAAGCTGGCAGAATTGGGGAAGGTCACTGATCAATCGACTGATACTGCCGATGTGGGGGCTGAAGTCACTGACCTTGACGCTCGCATCACAGTGTTGGAAGCGTCTATCGCACGTCTTACCACTTTGATCGATCAGGCAGAGACGACATCGGATCTCTTGGAAGCCGAACGCGAACTTACAAGTCGTCAGGAAGAACTCGACAGCCTGAAAGCACAGCGCGCCTGGTATTCCGACCAGGTGTCGTATTCAACTCTTGAGGTTTCTTTTCATTCGACAGCGATCACTCCGGTCCCCTCAAGGTCGGCATGGGAAGAATCCTGGCAGGCCTTCTCCAGGGGAATCGCAGGACTTGTGTATGGACTGATCATGTTTGTCCCATGGCTTATCGTGATTATTCCGATCACGCTATTTTTCGTGTGGCTTCATCGTCGTAGAGTGGCCCGCCGGCGCGCGCGAGCGGAGGCACCGCCTACCATGTCTACGGAAACTGAGCCCGAGGCTCAGGGCGATCCCGTTGCTCAGACAACGAATACGCTGGTCGCCCGCAACAAGTGACCGGGAAGACTCACCGTTGACGTTGATCCCTCGCCGGAGGGATGTGAGGGATAAGCCACGTGGACTGGCTCGGCTCTCAGTCGTCATTTCAGCTACGATAAACACCAACGTTGATCCGGCCGGCGCCACACGGCGCGGGGTATCACCGGGGAGTTTTCGGAAGAACCGGGCGCGCTCGCAGTGCGCCCACAGTAGAACCGAACGGGTGAGCCCGTTACAGCGAATAAAAGAAGCGGCTTTGCTCCTGCGGTGCGCACGCATCGGGGTGGTAGAGCAAGCGGGGTGGTACCGCGGGTCCCAGTGAAGCTGGTCCTCGTCCCTGTGATTCGAACAGACGAGGACAACAATGACGAAGCACGGCTTTTACCCGCGTCACCGCGACAACGAGGTGGACGCAAGCCCGTCCTTCCCGCAGATGGAAGGCGAAACCCTGGCCTTTTGGGCCGATAACGATACCTTCCGTAAGTCCATTGAGGCGCGACCTGCTGGCGAAGGCGGTCAGAACGAGTTCGTGTTCTACGACGGCCCGCCTTTTGCTAACGGCCTTCCGCACTACGGTCATCTTCTGACCGGCTACGTCAAGGACGTTGTTGGTCGCTACCAGACGATGCTCGGCCACCGCGTTGAACGTCGTTTCGGCTGGGACACGCACGGTCTGCCCGCTGAGCTCGAGGCGCAGCGTATCCTCGGCATCGAAGACGTCACTGAGATCACCCGCGAAGGTGGCCTCGGCATCGAGAAGTTCAACGAGGCCTGCCGTTCGTCTGTTCTTCGTTACACGAACGAGTGGGAAGACTACGTCACCCGCCAGGCTCGCTGGGTTGACTTCTCCAACGACTACAAGACGCTCGACCCGAACTACATGGAGTCGGTCATCTGGGCATTCAAGACCCTCTATGACAAGGATCTTGCCTACCAGGGTCACCGCGTTCTGCCGTACTGCTGGCACGACCGCACCCCGCTGTCCAACCATGAGCTCAAGATGGATGACGATGTCTACCAGGATCGTCAGGACAACACGGTCACCGTTGGTATGCGCCTCGAAGAGCCTCTTGTTGAGGGCTCTGACAAGGGCGAACTGGTCCTGATCTGGACTACGACCCCGTGGACCTTGCCCTCGAACGAAGCTGTCGCCGTTGGCCCGACCATCGACTACGTGGTCGTGCGCGTTCCGGCTGACCTTGAGTCCCCGGTTGCCGGCCAGGATGTCATTGTCGCTGAGGGGCGTCTTGGCGCATACGCGAAGGAACTGGGCGAAGAACCGCAGATCGTGAAGACTTTCAAGGGTAGCGAGCTTGCGGGCAAGCGTTACTTCCCGATCTTCGACTATTTCGACAACGCCGATCACCGTGCCAAGGGTGCGGCTCCCGGCCCGGACGGCTGGACGATCATCCCCGGCGATTACGTATCGACGGAAGACGGCACCGGCCTGGTCCACATCGCACCCGCATTCGGTGAAGACGACATGTTCGTCTGCCAGGAACGCGGAATCCTACCGGTCATTCCGGTGGATGAAGGTGGTTGCTTCACGTCTGAGGTTCCCGACTACCAGGGCATGCAGGTATTCGATGCGAATAAGCCGATCATCGTTGATCTGCGCGATGCTACTGGTCCGCTGGCCCGTGTTCCCGAAGGCAAGCGCGCCGTTCTGGTTCAGCAGAAGTCATATGTTCACTCCTACCCGCACTGTTGGCGTTGCCGTAAGCCGTTGATCTACAAGGCTGTGTCCTCGTGGTTCGTGCGCGTCAGCGCTATCCGTGATCGCATGGTCGAACTCAACCAGGAGATCACCTGGGTTCCTGAGCACACCAAGGACGGCATCTTCGGAAACTGGCTTGCCGGCGCTCGCGATTGGTCGATCTCGCGTAACCGCTTCTGGGGTGCGCCGATCCCGGTCTGGCGTTCGGATGACCCGAACTACCCGCGCGAAGACGTCTACGGTTCCTTTAAGGAACTTGAGCGCGACTTCGGCGTGAAGGTAGACAACCTGCATCGTCCGTTCATCGATCAGCTGGTTCGCCCGAACCCGGATGATCCGACGGGCAAGTCGATGATGCGCCGTATCCCGGATGTTCTCGACTGCTGGTTCGAGTCTGGTTCCATGCCGTACGCGCAGGTTCACTACCCGTTCGAGAACCAGGAATGGTTCGAGTCGCACTACCCGGGCGACTTCATTGTCGAGTACATCGGCCAGACGCGTGGCTGGTTCTACACCCTGCACGTCCTGGCGACCGCTCTGTTCGACCGCCCGGCGTTCACGAACGTTGTCTCGCACGGCATCGTTCTGGGCGATGACGGTCGCAAGATGAGCAAATCCCTGCGCAACTACCCGGACGTCAACGGTGTGTTCGACACCTACGGTTCGGATGCGATGCGTTGGTTCCTCATGAGCTCGCCCGTCGTCCGCGGTGGCAATCTCATGGTGACCGATACGGGCATCCGCGACACGGTTCGCCAGGTGCTACTGCCGATCTGGAATACCTACTACTTCTTCACTCTGTACGCGGGGGCGGCGAATGGGGGCAAGGGGTACGAGGCCAAGGCCTGGAACCTCAACGACGAAGCGGTGGTTTCCGTCTTGTCGAAGATGGACCGCTACCTGCTGGCACACACGCGCTCGCTCGCAGCCGATGTCAAGGCTGACCTGGATTGCTATGACATCGCGAAGGCATGCGAGCATGTCCGCGATTACCTGGATGTTCTGACGAACTGGTACGTGCGTACTCAGCGCCAGCGTTTCTGGGACGAGGATTCGGCTGCGTTCAACACGCTGTACACCGCTCTTGTCCGTCTGTCTGAGATCGCAGCTCCGTTGCTCCCGTTGCTCAGCGAGGAAATCTGGCGCGGTCTGACCGGTGGTGAGTCTGTCCACCTGGCCTGCTTCCCGGTGATCTCGGATCTGGTTGCTGACGACGCACTGGTGTCCGCAATGGACGAGGTCCGCGACGTTGTCTCAACGGCACACGCCCTGCGTAAGAACCATCACCTGCGCGTTCGTCAGCCACTTGCCGGCATGACGATCGTCTCTGAGCAGGCGGGTGCGCTCGGCCAGTTCGCTGAGCTTGTTGCCTTCGAGGTCAACGTCAAGGACGTTCACTTCCAAACGCCGGAAGAATCCGGTTTGCGCGCGAACATCGAACTGTCGCTGAATCCGCGCGCCTTTGCTCCCGAGCTCCGTAAGCTGACGTCTTCGCTGTTCAAGGCGCAGAAGTCGGGCGAGTGGACCGTGAACGAAGACGGTAGCTGTGTTTTTGCGACCGTCCAGCTTGACGGCCAGCCGGTTGTTCTGACCGGCGAGCAGTTCTTAGTGACCACCACCGTGGACGCTGAAGAAGGCCAGGCGGCGGACGTCATGAGCAATGGCACGGTGGTCCTGCTTGATACAGAGCTGACCGCGGAGCTGGAAGCTGAAGGCTACGCGCGTGACGTGATCCGCGCCGTGCAGGATGAGCGTAAGAACGCCGGCCTGCACATTGCTGACCGCATCACGCTGAACCTTGTTGTTCCTACTGATCGCGTGGACGCCGTGAACGCGCATACTGAAATGATCGCCCACGAAACGCTCGCCCTTCATGTGAACGTGGAAGCCGGCGAGAAGCTCACGGTGAGCGTCGCAAAGCACTGATCATGTGATCGCGTGACTCGGGGCTGGGATCACATCACTACGAAGTGCTCCCAGCCCCGAACCGTATAAAATAGGCGGGTTGCTTTTAACTGCGCTCACTTTCGATGCGCCGGGCAACATGCGCTCTGGAGGCCCTCATGTCGAACGATCACCCCGCATTCTTTGGCGATAGCGAGGAAGAAGCGGTTGCAGGCTCAATCCCTGCGGATTTGATTCCCTACCTTGAAGCGGCTGACGAGCCCGATGAGTTAGCACTGACTGACGTAACGGATCACGGGCACGATGCCGAAGAGACTGAACTGCAAACTGCTCTGCGGAACCTCGTCGAATCCTCCTTGCTCCTTGGCCCGGATCCTTCGATTCTCGCCGAACTGGAAGGCGATATCGACGAAGACTTCGCCGACGACGCCGAGGCAGCGCGCGCAGAACACGAAGAGGCTCTCGCGAAGGCTGCAGATTCGGTTGAGCTGGATGCTGCAGTGGCTAAGATCTACGAATCAATCGTCGAGCGTGCCCCCGAACACGACATTGAGCCGAGCTTGGATCGCATCCGGATGCTGCTCGATATCCTGGGCGATCCGCAGAATACATTCCCGACCGTGCACATTACGGGTACGAACGGCAAGACGTCGACCGCACGCATGATCGATGCGGTGCTAACTGCCTTCGGCGTGCGCGTCGGACGATTTACGTCTCCGCATTTGATTGATGTGCGCGAGCGAATGAGTATCGAAGGCGCACCAATTTCCCGCGAAGCCTTTATTGCAGCCTGGAACGATATCGCGCCCTACGTCGAGATGGTCGACACGAAGTCGGTTGCTAACGGAGGAGTGCGCCTGTCGTTTTTCGAGGTCTTTACCGCTCTAGCGTTAGTAGCGTTTGCGGACCACCCGGTCGATGCGGGCGTCATCGAGGTCGGCATGGGTGGAACGTGGGATGCCACGAACCTCATTGAGGCCGGCGTTTCGGTGATCATGCCGATCGATCTGGATCATACGAAGTGGCTGGGCTCCACGATCCGTGAAATCGCAGAAGAAAAGGCCGGGATTATCAAGCCCGGTCAGATTGTCGTGATCGCCGAGCAACCCGAAGAAGCACTAGAGGTCCTGTTGGACCGCGCCCGCGAAGTCGATGCGATCGTCCGCCTTGAAGGCCGAGACTTCGAGGTTATTGATCGCCAGATGGGTGTTGGCGGTCAGCTGGTTACTGTCCGCACTCCTTCCGCCACCTACACTGACGTTTTCGTTCCGCTCTTTGGCGAACACCAGGCCCACAATGCGGCGGCTGCTCTGGTTGGCGTCGAAGCGTTCATGGGCGGTCGCGCCTTGGATGCAAAGATCGTTGAAAATGGCATGATGACGGTGACTTCACCGGGACGCCTGCAGGTTGTGCGCACATCCCCGACAATTCTTGTCGACGCTGCACATAATCCCGCAGGTGCTCGCGTCCTCGCCGATGCGCTTGACGATTCCTTCGCGTTCGCTCACGTTGTCGGCGTGTACTCGGCGATGGGAGACAAGGACATCGAGTCCGTTCTTGCCGAAATGGAACCGCATCTGGACTCGATTGTCATCACCGAAATGCCCGGCGAACGTGCTGCGAATATCGAGCAATTGCGCGAAATTGCAATCGATGTCTTTGGTGAAGACAGGGTGGAAGTACGCGACAGTCTTGGCGAAGCAGTTGATCGTGCGGCGACCCTTGCTGAAGCCACCACTGACCCCGCAGACAAATGCGGCGTGGTCGTCTTTGGCTCGGTCGTTCTTGCAGGTCACATGCTTGATCTTGCCGGCATTCGTCCATAGGGGTCAGCGAGCCTTCTTTGTGCTAGTCGAGTAGCAAAAGTCGTGGCACCATAGTCCCAGAGCATGACCGCTCTGTTTTGATGCAAGGAGGCACGATGAAGAAGCTGGTCAATGACGTCCACAACGTCGTCAAGGAAACCCTCGAAGGATTTGGCTTGGCACATGCGGATATGGTGAAGGTCCATCTTGATCCCGATTTCGTTACCCGCGCAACCCCGAAGGTAGGCGGCAAGGTCGGTCTGGTTTCCGGTGGTGGCTCTGGCCACGAACCGTTGCATGCAGGCTTTGTCGGCCTGGGCATGCTGGACGCCGCCGTTCCTGGTGCCGTTTTCACGTCCCCGACCCCGGATCCGATCCTCGAAGCCACAAAGGCTGCCGATCACGGTGCAGGCGTCCTGCACATCGTGAAGAACTACACCGGCGACGTCCTCAACTTCGAGACTGCCGCCGAAATGGCTGAAATGGAAGACATCGAGGTCCGTTCCGTTGTCGTCAATGATGACGTCGCGGTCGAAGACTCGCTGTACACCGCAGGCCGTCGTGGCGTTGCCGGCACCGTCTTTGTTGAGAAGCTTGCCGGTGCAGCAGCAGAACGTGGCGACGACCTTGACAAGGTCACCGAAATCGCTCAGCGTGTGAACGATGAGATGCGTTCCATGGGCCTTGCACTTGGCCCGTGCACGGTTCCTCACGCAGGTAAGCCCTCCTTCGATCTTGGCGAAGACGAGATCGAGCTCGGCATCGGTATCCACGGTGAACCCGGTTACCGTCGAGGCAAGATGGAAACCGCTGACGCACTGGTAGAAGAGCTCTATACCAAGGTTCGTGATGACCTGAAGCTTGAAAAGGGGCAGCGTGTGATTACCCTGGTCAACGGAATGGGGGGCACACCTTCGTCCGAGCTCTACATTTGCCATCGTCGACTGGCTCAACTGCTGGAAGAAGACGGCATTAAGATTGCTCGCACGATGGTGGGCAACTACGTGACCAGCCTTGAAATGCCTGGCGTTTCTGTCTCCCTGCTCCGCGTGGATGACGAAATGCTTGAACTGTTCGATGCGCCGGTGGCAACACCGGCATGGAAGTGAGGGACTAGATGGCGCTAGATACTGCATGGGCAATGCGCTGGATTGCGCTTACTCGCGTAGAGATTGGTGCTCAGCGTGAATACTTGATCGATCTGGACCGCCAGATCGGCGACGGTGATCATGGCGAGAACCTCGATCGTGGGTTCGGCAAGGTCATGGAAGCCTTCGAAGCAACGCCTCCAACTAGCGTTCAGGACTGCCTGAAGATCGTTGCGAAGACTCTGATGTCGACGGTCGGTGGGGCTGCTGGTCCTCTGTACGGAACGGCCTTCCTGCGCGCAGCAAAGGTGGCTGTCGACGAACCTCTGACCGGTGAAGCTGTTGCTGCCCTGATCGGCGGTGCTCTCGGTGGCATTCAGGCTCGCGGCAAGGCAGAGCGTGGCGAGAAGACCATGGTCGATGCGTGGGGTCCGGCGTATGACGCAGCGAAGGCTGCCGCAGAATCTGGCGCCACACCTGAACAGGTTCTGGCGGTTGCTTCCCAGGCCGCTCATAAGGGTGCTCTCGCCACTGAACCTCTTCAGGCAACCAAGGGTCGTGCTTCCTATCTGGGAGAGCGTTCCAAGGGACACCTTGATCCGGGTGCTGTGTCGTCTGCGATCATCCTTGCGAAGGCACTTGAAGCAGCTGAGGAGGAATGATGGCGCGCGTTGCATTTGTCATCGCAAGCCATTCGGATCTTCTGGCTCGTGGCGTGGTCGAACTTGCCCAGCAGATGGCTCCCGAGGTTTTCTTCCAAGCCGCGGGTGGCACTGATGAGGGCGGGATCGGTACATCCTTTGACAAGATTGACGCCGCTGTCAGCGCCTGCCTCGATAAGGTTGGCGATGACGATGGTGCGGGTGTTGTGATCCTGACAGATCTTGGTTCAGCCACGATGACGGTTGAATCAGTTCTGGACTTTGCTGACGATCCCGATCACCTGAAGTTCATCGAGGCTCCGCTTGTTGAGGGTGCTGTCGCGGCTGCAGTGCGCGCTCAATTGGGTGATTGCCTGAATGACGTTGCCGATGCTGCGCGTAATGCGATCGGACCAATGATCGAGCTTCACTCCAAGCAGCAGGATCAGCAGGCTCCTTCAGCTCCAACCGATGGTGTCACGGACACGGCGGTTGTTGCTGATCCGGTTGGTCTGCATGCTCGTCCGGCAGCTCTTCTGGCTCGTCTTGCAGCCACATTCGATGCCGAGATTCTTGTGAATGGAACAGATGCTGCTTCCGTTCTTGAAATCATGGCTCTCGGTGTGAAGCAGGGAGAAACGGTTGAATTGCGGGCTACTGGTCCGCAGGCAGCTGAGAGCATTGTTGCTCTCAAAGAGATGATCGAAAACGCGTCGTGATGCGGTGTGGCTGTGGTGGATATTCATCCGAGTACCACCACAGCCATGTCGTGTGAGCGATGATGCGATCATCGATTACGATATTGATTCCTTGAACAACTTGTTAATGAAAGGAGGGCGAATGCCAACTCCTGATCTGCTCGACCCGAATAAGGAACACACTCTGATCCTGGTCAAGCCCGATGGGTTTGCTCGCGGTCTGACCGGAGAGGTCCTGCGTCGCATTGAAGCGAAGGGCTATGTCCTGAAGGGCCTGAAGATTAAGAAGGCCTCCAGGGAACTCCTTGAAGAGCACTACGCGGAGCACCGTGAGCAACACTTCTTTAACGGAATGGTTGATTTCATGAGCTCAGGCCCGCTCGTTGCCATCGTGGTTGAAGGTGACCGCGTGATTGAGGGTATGCGTATCCTCATGGGCACAACAAACCCGACCTTGGCTGCTCCTGGAACTATCCGAGGCGATCTTGGACGCGACTGGGGCTCGAACCACGTGGAGAACGTTGTTCACGGTTCCGATTCCCCGACTTCTGCTGAGCGTGAGATCGCACTGTGGTTCCCTGAACTGTGTTGCTGAGACTATCGTGTATGAGTGTGAACCTGTCCGAGGAGCACGCATCAGCGCATGAAAAAGTGGCGTTTGCATCTGCAGGCGCCACTTTTCTTATTCTTCGCACAGTTTCCACGTATCCTTGACCCGTGCACTTAAAGACCCTGACGCTACGCGGGTTTAAGTCTTTCGCGTCTGCGACGACGTTGAAGCTTGAACCCGGGATCACCTGTGTCGTGGGTCCGAACGGTTCGGGTAAGTCGAACGTTGTGGATGCACTTGCTTGGGTGATGGGCGAGCAGGGCGCGAAGAGCCTGCGTGGCTCTAACATGTCGGACGTCATTTTTGCCGGCACATCGGGACGCCCGGCTTTAGGGCGTGCGCAGATTGATCTGACGATCGATAACTCAGATGGCGTGCTTCCCATCGAATACACGGAAGTAACAATCACCAGGACGCTGTTCCGTGGCGGGGGCTCCGAATACGCAATTAACGGTTCACCTGCTCGACTGCTTGATATTCAAGAATTGCTGTCCGATACGGGCATGGGACGTCAGATGCACGTCATCGTGGGGCAGGGGCGCCTAGACTCGATCCTTCAAGCAACCCCGGAAGATCGTCGCGGCTTCATTGAAGAGGCGGCCGGTGTGCTGAAGCATCGCCGGCGTAAAGAGCGTGCGCTGAAGAAGCTCGCTGACATGGATCAGAATCTCGTGCGTGTTCTGGACCTGACTGAAGAGATCCGACGCCAGCTGGGTCCTCTTGCGCGCCAAGCGAAGCAGGCGCGCAAGGCCTCGTTGATCCAAGCACGAGTGCGAGACGCGAAAGCTCGCTTGCTCGCCGACGATCTTGTGAACGTGCGCGAGAAGCTTGAACGTCAGTCGCATATTGATACCCGTCTTGAAGAGCTGAAGCATGTGCATGAAACCAAGATTGCGGATCTGCGGGCATCGATTGAGGAAAGCGAACGCAATCAAGAAGCTCGCGCTCGCAATGCGAATGATGCGACGCGAGTCTGGCAGGAAGCGACCAGCGTCCATGAGCGTGCGAAGACAACGCTCGCAATTTCTGCCGAGCGCGTCAAACAGTATTCGCGCCCCGAAGCTACCCCGACGGGTGAAGACCCGGATGTCTTGGACCAGAAGGCATTAGCTGCTTCGAATGAGGACGGGGACCTTCTCCAGCGTGTTCAGCAAGCCCAACGTGAATTGAGTGGCCTCGTACGTGCCAAGGAACAAGCGGAAGACGAAGATCAACGCGCAGCCAAAGAACTCGCCAGGGTCAACGCGCTCGTCGCTGACCATCGTGAGAAAGTGGCGCGCCTGACGGGTGATGTTGGGAGTGCTCACGCCCGATTGGAAGCCGGTGAAGCAGAAGCCGGTCGTGCTCGTAGCGCGCTCGAAGCTGCACTCGCGCGAGCTGAAGAAGCGAAGAAAGCCGTTGAGGACGCGCCCGAAGAATCGGGTGGCGATTTCGATGTGAGTCGCGCGCATACGCAGGCGGGCATCCATCGAGATCAGGCACGAGCAAAAGTTGATGCCCTCCTTGCCTCTGAACGCGAAGCTCGCGCTGATCGTGCTCACTGGGAAGCGCGCCGTGATGCCCTGACCCAGCTTCTTGCGCGTGACGATGACACAGCTCACCTGCTCGATCATGACCACGTGCTGGGTGCCGTCCAGGATTTCGTGAACGCCCGCCAAGGAACCGAGAACGCGATCGCGACGCTACTTGGCCCATTTGCGGACGCCGTCGTCATGGATTCCCTGGATTCTGCGCTCACTCAAGCGCGCGACGCCCAGGAGTCCAATAGCGGCCAGTTACGGATGATGATCGCGAATGAGGACGAGGCCTGGCCTACCAAGCAGAAACTACCCGAGGGCCTGACGTGGGCGCGAGAGTGCGTGACACCAGACCCGAAAGTCGTAGCGAGCGTTTCAGCCTTGCTTTGTGGCGCAGTAGTTGCCAACGATCTTGATGCTGCTCAACGTGGCATTGCGGTCGACACAGTGGACGTTGCCGTTACATTGAGCGGAACAATGGTGACTCGTTCAGGTGTGATAGCAGCCGGACAGACAGCCGACTCATTACTTGCCATCAAAGCCCAACACGAAGCAGCCGCTACGAAGGCCGAGGCAGCACAACACACGTGCGAAGTTCTCTCTGATGAACTCACGGCAGCGAATACTGCGCTGGACGTGGCAATACGCGCAGCGAACGAAGCCCTGAAAGCTCTGCGTGCCCACGACGCCCTGCAGGCTGAACGCGCTCAAAAGACTGCACGACTTCAGTCCGCGCTCGCGGCCAGTGAAGCTGAGGTAGGCCGTGGTCGTGAAGCGCTCAAACGCGCCGAGGATCATGTCGAATGGGCTAAAGAACGTGTTGAAGAAGCGCGATCAAAAGTCGAAACGGTGTCGGAGAGTCCCTCTGAAGACGTCGACGCAGCGCGTGATAAAGCTGAGGTTGCTGCCAGAACGGCGAAAGAAGCCCGTGAAGCGGAAACCTCAGCGCGGCTGGCATTGCGAGCATTGGAAGAACAATCAAGACAGGCTGCTGCGCGTGCCCGAAACCTTCGCCAGGCAGCAGCAAAAGAGCGCGAAGAGCGGGGCCGTTATGCGAAGCGCGAAGCTCAACGCCAGGTTGCGTTGCGTGCTGCAACGGAGATTGAGGCCGACGCGCGTCGGGCAGTGAATGAGGCTGCCCAGCTGCTTGCTATCGCCTCGGCCCGCCAGACGGCGGTTGGTGAAGAAACTCGGCAGGCAAATGAGCGCGTTGGCGCCCTGCGCTTGGCCTTGGATGAAGAAATGAAGCGCCTAGCTGACGTTACTGGCGAGGTTCAACGTGACGAAATTGCGCGCACTCAACTGGAATTGCAAGCGAGTGATGTTGAGCGTCGAGCAATGGAAGCCCTTGCGCTCGATGCTGACACTTTGATTGAAGAATACGGACCCCATACCCTGGTACCCGTTTTCCCATCGGACCCGGATGAAGAAGTCAACGAAGAAGGCCAGCCTTTTGTTCGAAGCGAACAAGAAAAGGCTTTTGAGAAAGCTTCAAACGAGCTGGTGCGCCTGGGGCGCGTGAACCCCTTGGCTTTGGAAGAACACGATGCTCTGGCTGCTCGTCATGCATTCTTGATGGAACAGGTAAAAGACCTCAAAGAATCGAAAGCCGATCTGATGAGTATCATTACCGATGTGGATCGACTGGTTGAAGAAGCATTCGTTTCCGCATTTGAAGACACGAAGAAACAGTTCGCGCACACCTTTGACGTTTTGTTCCCCGGCGGTACAGGTGACCTGATTTTGACCGACCCAGATTCGCCTCTGACCACGGGCATTGAAATTGAAGCTCGCCCCGCAGGCAAGAAGGTTAAGCGAATGAGTTTGCTATCGGGTGGTGAACGCTCACTCGCAGCTATCGCTTTCCTCGTCGCGATCTTTAAAGCTCGCCCATCTCCGTTCTACGTGATGGACGAAGTTGAGGCCGCACTCGACGACGTGAACTTGTCGCGTCTTCTGGCAATCTTTAAAGAGCTACGTGAAGAATCTCAGCTGATCGTGATCACGCACCAGAAACGCACTATGGAGATTGCCGATGCGCTCTATGGCGTCTCGATGCGTGATGGTGTGACAGGAGTTGTTTCCCAACGTCTTGCGCGCTCATAATGCCTTGTTAGTTTGAGAGAGCCTTGTCCGCATCTTTATGTTTTCTGCCCGCGCGATAACAAAGACAATGGGTACGCCAGATGGCGTACCCATTGTCTATTCAGTAGTCGCGGCCTGGTCACATGGAACCGAGACAGCAGATGATCAGTTGTCCTTGTTCAGGAAGTGACGTTCGTCGAGGATCGAGGCGCCCGACAGCATAAGGGCGTCAAGGTTTTGCGTCGCGTGGTGGGCGCAGAAGAACAGTTGGAAGCCGGATGGCATCGTGGCACGCAGCCACGCCTTCGCGCCACACTTGTCGCAACGATCGGCGGCGTTGAGAACCGGGGCCGTTGAGGTTTCTGGCTGAAGTGAAAGCGTTGTCATGTTTCAATCACACACTAAAGAGTCGGTAATGTCGCGTTCAAAAGCGATTGTTCACCCTCGGCGCAATCCGTACGCGAGTGTACTCATCATGTGAGCCAGTGGAACACGCGTCATCTGGAAGAATACGGCGAGGTGAAATGGCGCTCATTCGATGATTCTTTAAGATAAGCGGGTGACTTCTTCATCTGACTATTCGGCACGGCACCTCAGCGTCCTTGAAGGACTGGAAGCTGTTCGTAAGCGCCCCGGTATGTACATCGGTTCCACGGACCACCGCGGTTTGATGCACTGTCTCTGGGAAATTATCGACAATGCCGTTGACGAGGCTCTTGAAGGTCACTGCGACACGATCAATGTGCGCCTGCACCCTGATTATTCGGCGTCGGTGGCTGACAACGGTCGAGGTATTCCGGTTGACGAGGTCCCCGGTGTCGGTTTGTCAGGCGTCGAGGTCGTGTACACGAAGCTTCACGCTGGCGGTAAGTTCGGTGGCGGTTCCTATGCGTCATCGGGTGGTCTGCACGGCGTGGGTGCATCCGTTGTGAACGCGCTGTCCGCGCGTCTTGACGTGCAGGTTGACCGCGGGTCAAAGACATGGGAAATGTGCTTCCGTCGCGGTGAGCCCGGCGAATTCGACGATTCGAAGCAACGCACCCCGAATTCACCGTTCACTCCGTTTGAAGAATCCTCGCAGCTGAAAACCGTTGGCAAGGTAAAGAAGAATGTCACCGGTACGCGTGTGCGTTTCTGGGCTGACTTCCAGATCTTCCCGTCAACCGAAGGATTCTCATGGGAAGGCTTGTGTGCGCGTGCACGACAGACCGCATTCCTTGTTCCCGGCCTGACCATCAACTGCTGGGATGAGCGCGCAGAAGAAGAGCTTCACGAGTCATTCCGCTACGACGGTGGCGTCGTTGACTTTACGAACTGGCTGGCCAACGATGGTCCTGTGACTGACACGTGGCATATTCAAGGTGAAGGAACCTTCACCGAAACCGTTCAGGCACTCGATCCGTCAACGGGTCACCTTGCTGCGACCGAAGTGGAACGCACGTGCCAGGTGGATTGCGCCTTGCGATGGGGGATTGGCTACGATACTTCACTGCAGTCATTCGTCAACATTATTGCGACCCCGAAGGGTGGCACACACGTTGCCGGTTTCGAGCAGGCTGTCTTGAAGGTGTTGCGCGCGCAGATTGATAAGAACGCGCGCAAGCTGAAGGTGGGCACCAAAGATGGGCGTCCCGAAAAGGAAGACGTCCAAGCGGGTCTGACTGCCGTTGTCACCGTCCGTTTCCCCGAACCGCAGTTTGAGGGGCAGACCAAGGAAATCCTGGGTACACCACAAGTCCGTACGGTCGTGTCTCGCGTTGTCACCGACTGGCTGAATGCGAAGTTTAATTCCTCAAAACGCGACGACAAACAGCAGACATCTTCGCTGATGGAAAAGGTTGTCGGCGAAATGAAAGCGCGTGTTTCAGCGCGTATTCACAAGGAAATTTCGCGTAAGAAGAATGCGCTTGAAACATCCTCTCTGCCCGCGAAGCTCGCAGACTGCCGAATGGAAGATGTCGTAGAAACCGAACTGTTCATCGTCGAGGGTGACTCGGCACTGGGGACGGCAAAGGCGGCACGCAACAGCCAGTATCAGGCGCTCTTCCCGATTCGAGGCAAGATCCTGAATGTCCAAAAGGCATCGACAGCGGATATGTTGGCGAACGCGGAATGCGCGAACATTATCCAGGTGATTGGTGCAGGATCAGGTCGAACTTTCGATCTTGATTCCGCCCGCTACGGCAAGGTTATTTTGATGACTGATGCTGACGTTGATGGCGCGCATATTCGCACATTGTTGCTCACCCTGTTCTTCCGCTATATGCGCCCCATGGTCGAAGCTGGCCGAATTTACGCTGCTGTTCCACCGTTGCACCGCATTGAAGTGAGCGCTAAGGGACGCAAGCCTCGCGAACTGATTTACACGTATTCCGAAGATGAACTCCACAAGAAGCTTGCTCAACTGCGTAAGGCGGGGCGGACGTGGAAAGAACCGATCCAGCGCTACAAGGGCCTGGGTGAGATGGACGCGGACCAGTTGGCTGAAACCACCATGGATCGCGCGCATCGTTCCCTGCGACGCATCACCCTTGATGATGAAGACGCTTTGCGCGAAGCAGAAGATGTGTTCGAACTGCTGATGGGTTCCACGGTGGGACCACGTAAGGATTTCATTGTCGAAGGATCCTCTGGCATCGACCGCACGCGCATCGACGCCTGAAAACCCCCTGTCGCACCGACGCGTCGGGCCTCGTCTTTTCGCACCGTGTGTATTGAGCACCTGGCCGCTGAGACCTAGCGCGGAACCTTCCCGCGTATGTGACCAAAGGCCCGATGCGCACGTACACTAGGATCCATGACTGGACTTGCGCAACGTTTGAAGCCACCAGCCTCAGTTTCGTATCCGGGCACCCACATTGGATTGAGGTGGCGTTCGATGATCGCCTCCGACGCTCCGGGTGTTTATGACGTGATTCGCCAGGTTGAGGCTGCTGATGAGATGCATCATCGTATGAGTGCATCCGACGTCGCCGACATGGTGGAAGGTCGCACGAAAGATTTCTGGATCGATGCGCTTGTCGGTATCGATTCAGACAATCGTATTTGCGCAGTCGCAGCCGTTCGAGTCCTCACTTCGCTCTCAGATCATGCTGCCGCCGAGGTCAACGCCTACATTCATCCGCATTGGCGCGGACGTGGATTGGGTCGAGCTCTCCTCTACTGGCAAGATGGTCGTGCCCGTCAAATGCTGGTCGAAACATTCGGAGCGGACTCGAAGGTCCCCGCATCAATTTTCAACTTCGTTGACGCCCACATGACGGATCGTCGTCGTTTGTATATTGCGGCGGGCTTCTACGCGAAGGCTACGTTCCAAGTGATGTACCGCGAGCTTCTGGGGTCCGAAAAGGCTCGGAAGCCTCGCCACGGCTATTCGATCATTCCGTGGTCCGATGTTGATATGGGTAGTGCGAAGGCACTGTACCTGCGTTCTTTCACTGAGCACACCCTGCCCTACTTGCACGAGGTCTGGTGGGAAGAATCTACCTCGCATTTGGATCCTCGCTGGTCGTTCGGAGCAGTATCTGAGCAGGGTGAACTGGCTGGCTGTTTCGTCGTGGGACGCCCCGTTGAACGGTGGGCCGCGACCGGTAAGACAGAGGCATACGCGGAACTCCTGGCCGTTGATCACTCGCATCGTGGGCACGGGCTTTCAACCGCGTTGATTGGTGCAGCGGTGGCGGCGGCCGCTGAATCGGGAATGTCCAGGATCGGATTGGATGTGGATACGAAGAATGCGTCGAACGCGCATTCCATCTACGAGCACCTCGGTTTCCTTGACGGGCCCGCGCAGGTTTTCTATACGATTGACCAATAAGTTGTCCTGCGTCTAAGCGTGCTCGTGGGGAAATACGGGGACGTGAATGTCCCACAATCTGGTGTTGACAAGAAAGGACGCGCATGTCTGACAATGCGTTGACGGGTGAAATCCCGCTGGCTCGTCGTGCAGGCGCGCCCGACGACGTGCCATTCCCGCCGTCCCATCATGGGATTGTCTGGGAAGAACTCAGCATGAATCGTCTGCATGAATTGGCGACGCTGATTGCGCGCATGGAAGCGCAGGATAATCCTCCGTATCGCACCAGTGTCGACGAAGTCGAAGAGATGCTGTCGGCTGAAGGCTGGCGTGGGCTGGCCGGTATGACGACTCGTGGTATCGCGAAGGGACGCATGGTCGCTTACGGTCGCGTTGCAATGCGCCAGAGTGGTCGTGTGGAGTGCCTGTGCGAAGGAGGCGTTGACCCGTCGTTCCGTCGCATTGGCTTGGGCAGTTCGCTGGTTGAATGGCAGGAAGCAGTTTCGCGTCAGATGCTTGCTACAGCGGATACGGATGCGCCGGCTCAGATCACCATGCTTGTCGAGGCGGGTGAAAATGAGCTGGAAGAGCAGCTTCAGTTGCGTGGCTTCCACTGGACCCGTTCGTACTATGAACTTCGCGCGGATCTGTCCCAGATTCCTTCGACTCCGGATCTTGGCCGTTATTTGACGATTGAACCTTGGTCGGATGAGTGGGATGAACCGGCGCGTCACGCCGCGAATCGGCTCTCCGAGATTGAGTGGGGTAGTCCTGCCCTCACTCGCGAACAGTGGCTGAAGGGACGTACTTCTTTCGTCCCGCAGTGGTCGTTCGTTGCCGTGGACCGCAGGGGTGACCGTCCGTGCGTGGTTGGTTTCCTTCTTGCCTCGAAGTACGTCCAGGACTGGGCTGCTCTTGGTTGGCGCGAAGGCTATATCGACCAGATGGGTGTCTTGGAAGAGGCGCGTTCGGATCACGCCGTCGATGCCCTGATTACTTCGTCGATGCGCGCGATGGCAGCCGATGGGATGGATCGTATAGGCGCTGGGCTCGGAAGCGCGAATCATTCCAGAGCGCTTGCCGTCTACGATTATTTGGGTTTTGTGACGGTGGGCCAGACGCGCTTGTACGCGATCGACGTGTGACGAGGCCACGCCGGCACTTTCGCACCGGCGCGAACCGTTGTAGCGCCTTAGCCGATGAGGGTGATCGGAAGAACCACGGGAGTACCTGACCCATCGCGACGTTCGTCAACGTCGGGCAAATCAACGGGGGAGCCATCAGCTGAGGCGCCTCGAGGTTGACGGTCACCCACCCACGCCAAGTCAATGCGGTCCTCACCGCGCAGGAAACGCTGGGCGCGGACGCCTTGACCACCGCGACCCTTGACCGGGTAGAGCTCCAGCGGAGTTACCTTAGCGGTCGTCTGACCCGTTCCCGGCAGTGCTCCTTCAGCCGCAGCGACGGTGACGACGAAGGAGTCTGATGATACTGGCAGAGCCCAGAATCCGAGTGCGTGGGCATCATCATTAAGCTTCATACCAGCCATACCACCGGCGGTGCGACCCTGCGGTCGTACCTTCGACGCCGGCGTACGAAGAAGCTGCGCGTCGGTTGAAATAAAGACAAGATCGTAGTCGTCGGCACACGGTCCGAAACCAACCAGACGATCACCGTCATCCAGTGCGATGACTTCCCATTCGTCACGGGCAAGTACATCCGGCTTCAAGCGCTTCACGGTGCCGTGAGCAGTACCCATCGCATATACCTGGTCTGATGCGGGATCAAGCAAACCGATCGCGGGAGAATCCGTGTGCAAGAGCAGAGATGCGGGCGTGGCTGCGGCCAGCGACAATCCTGTATCGAAGCGGGGGAGTGCGGGTAGGTCCACGACCTCCACGCGGTGAGCAACACCGTCTGCTGTAACAACCGCGATCTGAGAACGTGCGGTTGACGACAATTGTGCTATCCACCCGTCGTGGCTGGCACGAGGCCCCGGTTCTAGCGGGTCTGAGCCTTCAACCCGCGCCAGACCACCGTTCGATGACAGTACAACGACGCACGGGTCATCAGGGATCTGCAGGTCCATTCCCTTGCCGGATTTCGATGTTGCCGGCAACGTAGCAGCCAAGGCGGCGCCACTTATCGCCTCGTTCCCCGATTCGGCTCCGGCAGACGACAGCAACAGAGTCCGCCGGGGAGTGCCCAGACGCTGAGCAACATCGCGCAACTCAGAGATGACCAGGCCTCGCAACATCATCGGATCGGAAAGAATCTCTTCAAGGTGTGCG
This sequence comes from Pauljensenia sp. UMB9872, assembly GCF_030212665.1. Lineage (NCBI taxonomy): Bacteria > Bacillati > Actinomycetota > Actinomycetes > Actinomycetales > Actinomycetaceae > Pauljensenia > Pauljensenia sp. UMB9872. Next base: position 65,772 of record NZ_JASOER010000008.1, read on the forward strand.
ATCGTTGCTTGGAGTTCATCGCGTTCGTTCTCTAGCTCGATGCGCGAGAACTTGGTCAAGCGACGCAGGCGGAGCTCCAGAATGTAGTTCGCCTGAATATCGGTCAGGTCGAAGGCAATCTTCAGTCGCTCGCGAGCGGTTTCCACGTCGAAAGATGAACGAATAATCGCAATGACGTCATCAATATCGAGGACTGCGATCAACAAACCTTCAACTAGGTGAAGGCGATCCTGAGCCTTACCCAGACGGAACTTCGTGCGTCGCGTTGTCACGTCAAGACGGTGGTCGACGAATACGCTCAGCATGTCTTTCAAACCGAGGGTACGAGGCTGACCATTGACTAGGGCAACGGCGTTGATCGAGAAGGAATCCTCAAGAGGCGTGCGCTTGTACAGCTGTTGCAGGACCGCTTCGGGGTTGAAACCGTTCTTGATTTCGATGACCAAACGCAGGCCGTGGATACGGTCGGTCAGGTTCTGAACCGACGAAATACCCTTCAGACGCCCGGCATTAACGTTTTCCTTAATCTTTTCGATGATCTTTTCGGGGCCGACCATGTAGGGCAGTTCGGTGACGATCAAACCCATCTTGCGTGCGCTGACGCGTTCGACTCCGACCTTTGCGCGAGTCTTGAAAGCACCGCGACCAGTTTCGTAGGCGTCTTTGATGCCATCGAGTCCGACGATGACGCCACCTTCAGGCAGGTCAGGTCCGGGCACGAAACGCATCAGGTCGGCGACGGTGGCGTCCGGATGCTCAATCAGATGAATGGACGCTGCGATTGTTTCAGCAAGATTGTGCGGGGCAATATTCGTTGCCATACCAACAGCAATACCGGAAGCACCGTTGACCAGAAGCTGGGGGAATGCCGCTGGGAGTACTTCGGGTTGCATGAACTGGTTGTCGTAGTTCGGCACGAATTCAACCGTGTCTTCATCCAAACCGGTGACAAGATCCAACGCGGAGGGAGCCATACGGGCTTCGGTGTAACGCGCGGCTGCGGGGCCGTCATCAAGAGAGCCAAAGTTGCCGTGTCCGTCGACTAGGGGAAGACGCAGGTTGAACGGTTGAGCGAGGCGCACAAGAGCCTCGTAAATTGCCGAGTCACCGTGCGGGTGAAGCTTACCCATAACCTCGCCGACAACACGCTGGGACTTCACGTGGCCCTTGTCGGGGCGAAGTCCCATCTGATCCATCTGGAACAGGATGCGTCGTTGCACGGGCTTGAGTCCGTCGCGTGCGTCTGGGAGTGCGCGAGCGTAGATGACAGAGACGGCGTATTCCAAGAAGGAGGTTCGCATCTCTTCGGAGACATTGATTTCACTGATGTCTTCGTCCGCAACGGGGAGTGGTTCTACGAGGTCCTTCTTAGCCATATTCGCGATTATCACGGGCGAAAGAACCTCTGTTCGACTCCCACGCCGAACGCGGGCACAATTAGAGGGTGAACACATGGGATCGAATCAATCGAACGGGCTTTTTCCCCCAGCTTGTTACCGCATCTTTGAAGCGCGCGTTGGGCGGGCAGACGCCACGCGCCACTCTGTGCCAGGTGGATGCTGCTTTTGATCAGGGGTCGGTTTTCCGCCACCTGTCATTGGCGACTCTGACTGACAGCGTGCTGATTCATATGCATGTTGATGAACTCGAAGATGGTGGAGCGTCCGTTGGCATGGGAATCTTCCCGCTTTCGCGTTTGGGGACGGTGTCGTCGATTGAGGTCTATCGTGAGGCGATGACATCAATGTTTCCTGCGGAGCTGACCATCTCGGTTGATCTGGGTGCAATGCGTCGTAGCGAAGTTGAGCCCGCTCAATGTGGCGATCCCTCGTGCACAGCGGATCACGGTTACACGGTCGCATCTTTCCCCGATGATTTGAATTTTCGTATCAGCGTCGACGCTGATGGCGTGGATGCAATGACTGAAGCCAGGCAGTTCGTGGACCTGCTTTCATCTGCTACTCGAGCTCACCACTGATCGCCGTGGCCACTTCACCCGTTTTGCTTCCCGCATGGGCAGATGTGCCTTCGCAGGCTGACCCGTGTTTGGCTGATGTTTTTGGTGCCGCTTTGGCGTGTGCCGGTCTGCCACTGGGGGACGAGACCGCCCGGGCTCGTTTATCGCTTGACCGTGAAGAGGGGCAGCTCCTGATCATCTTGGTCGATGGCTTGGGCTATGTTCCCTTGATGTCTCACCTTGGACACGCGTCGACCTTGCGGGCAGTGCGCAATGACATTGTGAGCCTTCACACGATCGCGCCATCGACGACAGCCGCTGCGATTACCTCTTTTGGAACGGGGGAAAAGCCTGGGAAGACGCGGATGGTGGGCTATGCGGTTGCCCGGGGGGATTCGGTGATGAATCTTCTGGCGTTTGAGAATGGTCCAGATCCTCTGGCGTGGCAAGAATGCCCGACTTACTTTGAGCGCCTCAGCCAGCAGGGGGTGAAGTCCGCAGTTATTTCTCCGCCGACGTTCGCTGGTTCTGGCCTGACGAAGGCTGCCTTAAGGGGTGCGCGCCACGTGGCTGGTAAAACCTGGGATGAGCGTGCCAGTGCGGCTCTGCGAGAGCTCAAGAAAGGTACGCAGGTCGTCTACCTCTACTGGTCAGAAATCGACCATACGGGCCATGGGCATGCAGTGAGCTCCTGGGAATGGTCCGATGCTCTTGAAGCCTTCGATGCCGGATTGGGGCGCCTGCTTCTACGCTTGCCCCGCAATGTGCGTACGGTACTGACTGCTGATCACGGCATGATCGATATTGACCATGGTGCGTTGATTGATCTTGCGGATCGTCCAGATCTTGCCGACGGTGTACGTGTCCTTGCCGGAGAAACGCGCGCTGTTCACATTCATACTGAAGCTGGCCGTGAATCCGAAGTGATTGACCGTTGGAAGAATGAACTGAGTGATGTCGCGTGGGTACTCGGTTGCGATGAATCTGCGGGCCTCTTGGGTGAAGGCCCAGGTAATAACGAAATCGGCGCGGGTATCGCGTTCTTTAATGGACGCGCAGGCCTCGTTGATTCCAGATCACAAAAGCCGGAAATGATCGCGATGCCCGGAGTCCACGGTTCCCTGACCGAAGCTGAAATGCGAATTCCGCTGATCAGGCTTTCCTGAGTCCGAGACGTCAGCAAAAACGAAAACCCACGAGCATCATGCGTCGTGGGTTTCTCGTTTGAAAACGACTACTTCGACTTTGAACCGAATACGATCTCGTCCCAACTGGGAACAGAACGACGACGAGACTTCGACTTCTTCGCGCTAGCTGGCGCTGAAGAGTGAGGCTCTTCAACAAGGTTTTCAAGACCTGGCAACGACTGATCATCATAATCAGCATCCGAATCGGTGGATGTCTTCGTTGCGGGCGCGGTCTTCTTTGCAGAAGGAACCTTCGTCTCCTGGGTCTTCGAGTTGGGAGTTTCCTTGTCGTTTGGTGAAGAAGTACGCGCGCTCGGAATCGGTGTCGATGCGGACAGTGTATCGAGAACAGGGAATTCTAAGCTCTGTGAAAGGTCCTCTTTCTCTTCCTCTTCCTTCGTGCGAGCATGTGCCAAGGAGTAGATGCGAGCCGAAATTGAAGAATCGGTCAAAGTGGCCTGTTCGAACTCTTCGGGGTCAAAATCCTCGTCATCGAGGTCATACTCGATGTCCTGAGGCTTTCCGCGACTCGCATTCAACTGATCAATGATCGCTTCACGTGCGCGAACTTCTTCGAGGTCTGCAGGATCCAACGCCTCGGGGGCGTTTGGCTGCAGGGGAGTGAAGATTGAAGCCGCAGGAGTCGACGACTGGGTTTCAGTCAGCCACTGGGCTTCCTGGTCGATAGCTTCAAGAGGACCGGTCTTCGGCAACAGCCAATTGGCGGCGTGTTCTGACGCCGACTGTATGAACGTCAAGCAAATCTGCCAGGGGCCAACACCTTCGCGACTTGCACTCCATTCCAAAGTCGAGGGATCGACACCGCGTGCGGCCAATCGATCAATGACAAGCTCACCCATCTTCGGGCCGTCCGCTACCGAGCCAATGCGCTTATTCTGCGCGCGCTGGAGTGCGTATTCTTTTTCAGCCTGGATGGGGCTTTCGAAGGAACGCACCATCTCGATATCGCATGCGTGGGATGTGGCGATTTCTTCAGGAGTAGCGCCAGCGCGGAGCAGGCTCTGAATCTCGCGGGGAGAGATTTGCTGACGCGCCGGGCTGGGTGCTGGCTCGAGGTGCATACGATGACGACGGATTGACCCGCGAAGCTCGTCAGTAATAGGGACTTGGTAGCGTTCCCCGTTTGGATCGGTAAAGACCAGCGTTTCGCCGTCTGCGCCGATACCGAGAAAATCGAGCTCGATCATGAGCACCTCCTACAGTTCATCAGCGAAATGTTCTCAAACTGTAGGCACTAATCGTGATTGAACGCGCCGCAAACTCCTAAGTGGTGGCATTCGTCTCCCAACAGTGTTATATTCCCTCCGCCGATACAGTTCATGATCAGATCATGAAATAACCCGCCCGAAGGGACGAAACTCATGGCTACCGATTACGACGCACCTCGTAAGAATGACGATGATGTTGCCGAAGATTCAATCGAGGAACTGAAGTCGCGTCGAGGTGACGCTGGTTCCGCTGAAATCGAAGAAGACGAGACCGAAGCAGCTGAGAACTTTGAGCTCCCCGGTGCTGACCTGTCGAAGGAAGAACTGACCGTTCACGTTATTCCCCGTCAGGATGACGAATTCACCTGCTCGTCTTGCTTCCTCGTCCACCACGCTTCTCAGCTCGCCTACGCTGACGACGCTGGTCTGCCGGTGTGCACCGAGTGCGCGGGCTGAGGCGCTATCTTGTTTTTCTCTCGAAAGAAAAAGGCTGAAGCAACCGACACTCCCGAGCTTGGAGCGCAGGTAGCACCTGAAGAAACCGTTGACCCGCTTGACTTGCCGGGTCCTCGCTCGGTTGGCGAGTGCGATACGTCCAACGGCTACATCGATATGGGCTCCTTGCTTCTTCCAACCGTCCCCGGTGCCCAGTTGCGTACCCAGGTCGGCGATGACGGTCGCTCCGTTCTCAAGGTTTTGATCGTTATCGGAGACTCCGGTCTGCAGATTTCTGTTGCTGCAGCACCTCGAAGCGGTGGCGTGTGGGATGAAATCCGCGAAGAGATCCGTGCCGGATTGCTGAAGGATTCTGCAACAGTCATTGATCGCGATACGCGTTACGGGACTGAGCTCCAAGCTGATATTCCAGTCTCCCTTCCGGATGGCCGGCAGGGGACCTCGCGGATGAGGATCATCGGGCGTGAAGGCGACCGTTGGTTTGCGCGCATTGACATTCTTGGCCCTGCGGCTCTGAGCGATGAGGCAGGCAAAAACTTCGAGTCGATCATTGACCGAATCGTTGTCGTTCGCGACGATCAGCCACGCGCTCGCCTTGGGTTGCTTCCTCTTCACCTTCCGAACGAAGAAGTCGAGATTCCTCGTGTCTAAACACAGTTCGCGTGCGTCAGGCTTCTGGAGCGCACTCGCACAACATTTCTCGACGGACAGTCGTCAAAAAGACGAGGCTCTGGATGAGGAACGAACGCGGGCGCGCCGTGGAACCACTCCAATTCGTGACGTTCACAATCGTCAACACGTCACGCTTTTTGGCACGCTCATGTCAATGACCTACCCGCCTGAAGGATCACATTTCATGCTGGTTGGAACCCTGTATGACGGGACGGCCTCCATTGAACTGAGATGGCCGGGACGCATGTCAATTCCGGGGCTGAAAGTCGGCGAACACATTGAGGTTGAAGGCACAGCAGGAATGCAAGGAGACGTGCTGACAATCATCAATCCGCTTTACCGCATCATCGCTTCGGAGAGCATGTGAGCGCCTTAGTCGAACACGAAGAATCTGCTGGCGTGACCGAGTCTGGTCCGACCTGGGCGCGTCAACTCAACGAAGAATCGTTTTCTTTCACCCAGGCGGTCGGAGGCTGGCGCGGACTCACTGAATCCGTATTGCCAGCCCTTCTCTTCGTTGTCGTTTTCATCATTTTCCACTCGGTCGTCGGCGCATCGGTCGTCGCGGGTGTCGTTGCACTACTCGCCGTTGGCATCCGTTGTGTTCAGCGTCAGCCACTGACACAATCGCTTTCAGGCGTTATCGGTGTAGGAATCGGCGTGGTTTGGGCTCTTGCATCGGGCAGGGGAGAGAACTTCTACACGTGGGGTCTGATTACCTCGGCAGCTTTCCTTGTTGGCTTCCTTGCATCGATCGTCGTAAGAAAGCCACTTATCTCCCGGGGCGCTGGGATGTTCTGGGAACTGGAAGCTGGCTGGTATCGCAAAGAAGAGTGGGCCGGCCTTAACCGCCGAGGTCTTCTTCTTACTTGGCTTTGGACAGGGCTCTTCGCACTACGTCTTGGCATTGAGCTTCCCCTGTGGCTTGCTCACATGGTTGGCCCATTAGGTATCGCGAAGCTTGTCCTAGGGCTGCCACTGTTTGCCCTCGTCACATGGCTCACCTGGATGGGCTTAAAACCGTTCTCCCCAACAAAGGCGGATGAGCACCCAGCCCAGGCCTCGTAACGACGAATCGCGAATCGGGTGAAGGCGGAATTATTCTTCCGACTCGGCTTCCTCTTCGTCGGCCGCTGGCGGAACTTCCACCAACGCGTGGAGAGTCGACAGAGCATTCTTCTCCGTATCGGAAATCAACAGCAACAACTCGTCACCGGACTCAAAAAGATCATCATTCGATGGTGTGAGCGGGCGACCATCACGGAGCAACGACGTCAATACGGTGCGCGGAGGCAGATCCGTGTCAGAAATGCGCTTGCCAACGATCGGGGAGCCCTGGGGCACAACGATCGCGTACATCGATACCTCAGCAGAGTTGAACGAGAACAAACGAACCGGAATACCCTCGGACACGGCTTCTTCCACGAGAGCCGTCATAATGCGCGGGGTCGAGACCGAAACATCAACACCCCACGAGCCATTGAACAGCCACTCATTGTGAGGATTGTTCAGACGAGCAACCACTCGCGACACCGCGAACTCGGTCTTCGCCAGCAAAGAAATAACCAGATTAGCCTTGTCATCGCCCGTCGCGGCGACCATTACGTCAGCTTCTGCAAGACCTGCTTCACGCAAAGCGTCGGGAGAACAGGCGTCAGCGAGAACCCAGTCCGCGTCAGCAACCGATGCAACGCGTAACTTATCGGGCTGGTTATCGATCAGAGTGCACTCGTGACCGTGTTCGAGAAGTTCAAGGGCGACGGAGCGGCCAACCGAGCCTGCACCTGCGATAACGATCTTCATGCGTATCAGTCCTCAAAGTTCGGGGCGGCCGTCAGAATAGAACGCAAGCGCGTCGACTCTGCTCCACCGATCGCAAAGTACAGCTGGTCGTGTTCTTGCACCACGAAGTCTTGGCGCGCTGGCACGACAGTCCCCAAACGGGATACGAAGGCAATACGCTCGCCGGTGAGTTCTTCAACTGTCGGGAAAGAAACGCCGTACCACGATGTCTCGGGCGTCGCCGTAACCAAGGAAACCTCGCCCGTGGGGTGCGTCCATGTGACCGCCGCATCCGGGGGAAGCATACGGCGCAGAACTGATTCTGCCGTGCGCTTCACGGTCGCAACCGTTGGGATGCCGAGACGCTCGTACACGTAGGCGCGTTCAGGATCATAAATTCGTGCGACAACGTGTGGCACGTGGAAGGTCTCTTGGGCGATACGCGTCGAAATGATGTTCGAGTTATCACCACTGGAGACAGCTGCGAAAGCATAGGCGTCTTTAATGTCAGCTTTCTTCAGGGCTTCGCGATCCATACCCACGCCGGTGACGCGCTTGCCGGAAAAATCTGACGGCAGACGCGAGAAAGCTTTCGGATCAACGTCGATGACTGCAACTGAATGCCCATCAGCATCCAAAGCGGTGGCGAGGAAAGAACCAACGCGACCGCATCCCATAATGACGAAATGCACGCTCCTAAAATACCCGCATCAGCGTGCTTTCGTCACGTCTGAAGAGGTGGCCTAGAGCGTATGTTCTCGATATCACCTGAAGATTTGCCCCAAGGAGTGCTGTTTTGACGCTAATAGGGCTACGCTTTAGCCCGTGCTGTATAACGTTTTCGCCAGAGCAAAACGTGTTTTGATCGGTCGTCCGATGCGTTCGGACGCGATGGGACACCAGCTTCTGCCTAAGCGCATTGCGCTACCGATCTTCGCCTCAGACGCGCTGTCATCGGTCGCCTATGCCCCCGATGAAATCCTGCTGACCTTAGCGTTGGCGGGCGGTTTGGCTGCCATGCAGTCGATTTGGGTTGGTGTCGTCGTCGCTGCGGTTCTTGCAGTTGTTGTGTTGTCATACCGCCAGACCGTGCATGCTTACCCGTCGGGTGGCGGTGACTACGAGGTTGTCACAACGAACCTTGGTCGCACGTGGGGTCTGGTTGTCGCATCAGCTCTGCTGGTCGACTACATCCTGACGGTCGCCGTATCGATTTCGTCGGGTGCTGCCTACATCACGACTGCTCTGCCGTCGCTTGCGGGGCACGAGGTTCTGATCGCAGTTTCGCTTGTCATCATCTTGTCCCTGTTGAACCTGCGTGGTACGAAAGAAGCAGGTGGGGCATTTGCGATCCCGACATACATTTACATGGGTGCGATCGCGCTGATGGTGATCGTCGGCTTCGTGCAGATGGCGACAGGACACCTGGGGAACGCGCCGACAGCGCAATACGAACTGGTTGCTTCCGATCAATTCTCCTCTGGTCTGGCGAGCCTCGCGGGAGCGTTCCTGCTGATGCGCGCGTTCTCTTCCGGCTGCGCTGCGTTGACAGGCGTTGAAGCAATCTCGAACGGCGTGCCCATGTTTAAGCGTCCCAAGTCAAAGAATGCTGCTTCGACGCTTGCACTGCTCGGCTCGATTGCCGCAACAATGATGCTGTCGATCCTGATCTTGGCGCGTGCAACCGGTGTGAAGATTGTCGATGACGCCGTCGAACAGCTGACACTTAACGGCCAGCCCGTGGGTGAAGAGACGGTTGTGTCTCCCGCAATTGGTCAGATTGCTTCGGCTGTTTTCGGCCAGGGATCAATCCTGTTCCTCTTGGTGACGACCGTGACCGGTTTGATTCTGGTTTTGGCAGCAAACACTGCGTTTAACGGTTTCCCGACTCTTGCGTCGGTTCTCTCCCGTGATTCCTTCCTTCCGCGACAGCTCTACAAGCGTGGCGATCGCCTTTCATACTCGAACGGCATCGTTGTTCTGGCTCTTGCAGCGATCATCTTGATCGTTGGATTCGAAGCCCAGACGACGCGCCTGATCCAGCTGTACGTGGTCGGTGTGTTTATCTCCTTCACTCTTTCGCAGCTGGGCATGATTCGTCACTGGAACCGTGCTCTGCGTATGCGCCAGACCGGCTCAGAACGAGGCGCCGTGTTGCGCTCGCGTGCGGTGAACATCATCGGCTTTATGATGACCGGCTTGGTTCTGCTGATCGTCTTGGCCACGAAGTTCACGCACGGTGCGTGGATTACGCTGATCATGATTGCGGTCGTCTTCTGCGTCCAGCTCGGCATTCAGCATCACTACACGCAGATTCGTTCTCAGTTGCGCGTCGACGATTGGTCGGCGAAGCGTGCGCTTCCGACCCGCGTTCGTGCCCTGGTACTGGTCTCTAACCTTTCTCGCCCGTCTATGCGAGCTATTGCTGCGGCCCGCGCCTCGCAACCCTCCGCTCTGGAACTGGTGAGCGTCGTTGCCGACGATGACGAGGAAGCCCACATCCGCAAGGAATGGGAAGAATCTGGTCTACCGATCCCGTTGACCCTGCTGTCGAGTCCGTACCGCGACCTCAACCAGGTTGTGTTGCAGTACGTGCGCGGGCGTCGCCGTCGCACTCCGGGCGAAATGCTGGTTGTGTATATGCCCCAGTTCCTTGTCCGTCATTGGTGGGAAAATGCAATGCACAATCAGACTGCGGTGCGTCTTCGTCGTGCCCTCCTGTCTGTCCCCGGCGTAGTGATTACGACCGTGCCCTGGAAGCTAGGCGAAGATGACGAAGTGGAAGGTCGTCAGTTGATTAACGACCCCTTCAAGTCCGATGAGCACTATTCGAGTGCCCACGAAAACAGGCGACCGCCTTCGTTGGCGACGAAATAGAATCGTTTCTTCACATCCAACTCTCCTGTGAGGCTTTGCTGCCATCGGGGATTAGAAAAGGCTTCATATGAACAAGCGCCGTTATCATCACCGCACTGCCACTCCACGCAACGAAGAGATTATTGAGTTGCGTGTTGGCGAGCCGGCTCACGGTGGCGCGTGTGTTGCCCGCGATGCTTCCGGGCGCGTGGTCTTTGTCCGTCACACATTGCCCGGCGAAAAGGTGAAGGCACGCGTGACGTCGGTGCAGAAGAACCTTGCGTGGGCTGACGCTGTAGAGGTTCTTGAGGCATCTGCTGATCGTGTGCCGTCCGTGTGGCCACAGGCTGGCCCTGGTGCTGTTGGCGGTGGTGAGCTCGCTCATGTGGTGCCCGCGGGTCAGCGCGCGTGGAAAGAGACGGTTCTGCGTGGCCAGCTTCGTCGCGTTGGTGGCGAGGCTCTGTCGGCCCGCGTTGAGGATCTCGGCGGTGTTACAGTGCGCCCAGCTCCTGGGGACGAGGCCGACCAGACTTTATTGCACCGTCGAACGCGCATCGAGGTCGTCATTGATCGCGCTGGCTTGGCCGGTATGTACACCTATCGTGGCAAAGATGTCATTGCTCTAGATTCGATGCCATTGGCTTCAGAGTCGATTGAACGATTGGGCCTGTGGGGTGCGAACTCTGAATGGGCTCCCTTCTTTGAGCCTGCTGACCGTGTGCGCGTTGTTGCGCCTGACGGTGGCTCTCCGGTCGTCGTAACTCCTCGCGGAACATTCAACTCGTTGGGTGAAAAGTTCACGGAAACGCGATTGCCTTGGCATGTCTGGGTGAACGGTGAGCAACTGGAGTACCGCGTTCGTGTTGGGGGCTTCTGGCAGACGCATGTCATGGGCGCTGAAGTTCTTGCAAACGCAGTCATGGGTGTTGCTTGTCTGTCTGAAGGCGACCGGGTGATGGAGCTGTATTCGGGTGCTGGCCTGTTCAGTCTTCCGATGGCAAAGGCTGTTGGTGCACGCGGTCGCATTGTTACCTTGGAAGGATCCGAGGGTGCGGTCGAAGACGCAGGCGAGAACTGCGCGCCCTTTGGCTGGGTTGAACCCTATGTTGGGAATGTCGACGCTGAAGGTGTTCGTGAACTTGTAGCGGGGCTAGAAGGACGCCCGGATGTCATTGTTCTTGATCCTCCGCGCGCGGGTGCAGGTCGTGAGGTGACCGAGGCTATTGCTCAGTGTGGTGCATCGAAGATTGTCCTAGTGTCATGTGATCCTGCTGCCGGTGCCCGTGACATGCGCCTGCTCACCGAAGCGGGGTATGAATTGGCCAGTCTCAATGCGTGGGATTTATTCCCGCATACGCATCACCTAGAGACAGTTGCTTTGCTTCAACGCGTGAATTGACTCTGTCGGTTCTCTCCCCCTCAGATTGACTTTCGTTTCTTACGCGTTGGCATCGTTTCGCTGATCCTTGTCGCGGTTTGGCCTTGTCTCTTCTGGTAGCTGAATCGGCTCACTTCGCGTTTTGGCGCTACTGTAGCGGTGTGGGAATGGGGGAAATACCCGTGAAAGTGTGGAGCAGATGGAACTCATTATGAGGGCTCGTTGAATGAAGAGTTATCTTCTGCATGTCGCTGACGAACCCCAGTTTTTGAACTGCGACCAGTCACTCGTCTAGGCGTCGGAAGCATACACTAGAGCTTCACGCGCCTGTCAATCGATACATGGAGCTTCATGCAACTCTTGCTTGCCGTCGTTTACGTCGCCTTCATCAGCTTGGGTCTGCCAGACTCGCTGTTAGGTGCGGCGTGGCCGTCGATCTATCCGCAGATTGAAGTCCCTGTTTCGTACGCGGGCATCATTTCGATGCTGATTGCAGCGGGTACCATCGTTTCCTCCCTGAACTCCGATCGCCTGACCCTGCGTTTTGGCACCGGCAAGGTGACAGCAACGAGCGTCGTGATGACCGCTGTTGCCCTTCTCGGTTTCTCCTTCTCAACGTCATTCCTTGAGCTTTGTCTTTGGGCGATTCCTTACGGTTTGGGCGCGGGTAGCGTTGATGCGTCGCTGAACAACTTCGTCGCTCTTCATTACAAGTCGCGACATATGAGCTGGTTGCACTGCATGTGGGGCGTAGGCGCCAGCCTTGGCCCGTACATCATGGGGTACGCGCTTACCGGGCATGCTGGTTGGGCTGGTGGGTATCGAATCATTGGCCTGTTGCAGATCGTCTTGGCGGCGTTGCTCTTCATCAGTCTTCCCCTATGGAAGAAAACACCTGTCAATATCGGTGTGGGTGACGCCAACTCCGCGCTCACACACCAGGCGAATGCTGATGATCGTCAAGCGCGGCCTCGTACCCCTGTGACCCCGGTGCAGATTCTTCGCATCCGTGGCGCAAAAGCAGTGATGCTCGCTTTCTTCTGCTACTGCGCGATCGAAGCTACAGCTGGACTCTGGGCTGCCAGCTACCTGAACCTCCACCGCGGAGTATCGGCTGAAGACGCCGCTTCGTACGCAGCGCTGTTCTTCGTTGGTATTACGGTGGGGCGGGCGCTCAGTGGTTTCCTGACCATTCGATTTAGCGACGATCAGATGATTATTGGTGGTGAAGCCTTGATTGTCATCGGTATCGCCACCATGGTGATCCCAGGCCATAACATCATCGCGTTGATGGGGCTTGTGGTGATTGGTTTGGGGTGTGCTCCGGTGTATCCGAGCATCATCCACGCAATACCTGAGCGCTTCGGAGCGGACAAATCGCAGGCGATTATCGGCGTCCAGATGGCAACCGCCTATGTGGGCACCCTCGCCATGCCACCGTTTTTTGGGTTGATTGCGAACCGTGTTTCTGTCGCGCTATTCCCGTACTATCTCGTGCTTTTGCTGTTCTCGATGGCCGCCAGCCACTGCCTGCTATTGCGGATCAGCGCTACGAATACGGACGAGGGCACTGCCTAGCGCTGATTCCCATCTGAACGAGTCATCGATTCGTTTCCATGAGCGCATGGACTATGAGTTGGTCGGAGCCTTCCATCAATGCGGTTTCACGTTTGACCGGTGGTAGACATGGTGTGGATGGAAAAATGATTGGCTCGCATGAATTGCTGGCATCTTTTGTGCCTTTCGTTAACTGAGAACCAACATCCGCGGGTTTTCAGTACGCCGATGTTGTTGATTTCTGAGGCGAGTGTTGTGTGCGGGCCTCGTACGCCATCTGAGGGAAGCCGAGAATTCGCCGAAAAGTCTGAATTCAACGAATCTGTCCCATTTCTGCTTGCGGACACCGCGTCAGCAAGTAATCTTGATATCAAGATACTTAAGTGTGTGCGCAACAGTGGAGGAGGGGTCATGACATCCGTGAACTCATTCGGAGCACAAACCACCCTGAGCGTTGATTCTCAGGACTACACGATTTACTCGCTTGACGCGGTCGATGGCCTCGACAAGCTTCCGTACTCACTGAAGGTTCTTGCGGAAAACCTGTTGCGCACCGAAGACGGAGCAAACATCACCGCCGAGCACATCAAAGCGCTCGCATCGTGGGATCCGGACGGTGAGCCTGACACCGAAATCCAGTTCACCCCTGCGCGCGTCATCATGCAGGATTTCACCGGCGTTCCCTGCATCGTGGATCTCGCAACGATGCGTGAAGCAGTAGCTGACCTCGGTGGCGACCCGACTCTGATTAACCCACTGGCCCCCGCTGAAATGGTCATCGACCACTCCGTTCAGATTGATGTTGCCGGTACCTCGATCGCATTCGAACGCAATGTTGAACGCGAATACGAACGCAACCAGGAGCGCTACCAGTTCCTCCGCTGGGGTCAGGGCGCATTCGACAACTTCCGCGTCGTCCCGCCGTCAACCGGCATCGTTCACCAGGTCAACATCGAGCATCTCGCCCGCACGGTTTTCGTCAAAGATGAGGCCGACGGTTCGAAGATCGCCTACCCCGACACCTGCGTCGGCACTGACTCGCACACCACGATGGTCAACGGTCTCGGTGTGCTCGGCTGGGGCGTCGGTGGTATTGAAGCCGAAGCAGCCATGCTTGGCCAGCCTGTTTCGATGCTGATCCCGCGTGTTGTTGGCTTCAAGCTGAAGGGGGAAATCCCCGCTGGCGCAACCGCTACCGACGTCGTGCTCACGATTACGCAGATGCTGCGCGCACACGGAGTTGTCGGCAAGTTCGTCGAGTTCTACGGCGGCGGCGTGGGCGCAGTTCCGCTCGCTAACCGCGCAACGATTGGCAATATGTCGCCGGAGTTCGGCTCCACTGCCGCCATTTTCCCAATTGACGAGGTCACGCTTGACTATCTGCGCCTGACGGGTCGGAGCGAAGAATCGATTGCCCTAGTTGAGGCATACGCGAAGAAGCAGGGTCTCTGGCATGATCCTTCACGCGAGGTCCGCTATTCCGAATACCTTGAACTCGATCTGTCGACGGTTGTTCCTTCGATTGCAGGCCCGAAGCGCCCGCAGGACCGTATCGAGCTGTCGGACTCGAAAGATATGTTCGAGAAGACAATCGGCATCTACGCGCCGGATGGTCCGCGTGAGGATGTTGAGTTGATGCTAGCCGATGGAACGAAGACTCGCCTGAACCACGGTGATGTGGCGATCGCGTCGATCACTTCGTGCACGAATACGTCGAACCCATCGGTCATGTTGGCTGCCGGTCTGCTGGCACGTAACGCTGTGAAGCGTGGTCTGACGTCGAAGCCGTGGGTGAAGACTTCTCTGGCACCCGGTTCCAAGGTTGTCACCGACTACTATGAGAAGGCAGGCCTCTGGGACGACCTCAATGCTTTGGGCTTCAACCTGGTTGGCTATGGGTGCGCTACCTGTATCGGTAACTCTGGCCCGCTAGCTCCCGAGGTTTCTGCTGCGGTGAACGACAACGACCTCGCTGTCGTGTCGGTTCTGTCGGGCAACCGTAACTTCGAAGGTCGCATCAACCCCGACGTGAAGATGAATTACCTAGCGTCCCCGCCACTTGTCATCGCCTACGCGTTAGCTGGCACGATGGACTTCGACTTCGAGAATGATCCGCTGGGAATCGACCCCGCAGATGGTTCTGAAGTCTATCTGCGCGATATCTGGCCGGACGCCGACGAAGTACAAAAAACAATCGACGCGTCGATCGACCGCTCCATGTTCGAAAACGACTACGCGGATGTCTTCGCTGGCGATGAACGCTGGCGCTCTCTGAACACCCCCGAAGGCCATGTTTTCGCATGGAACGAAGAATCCACCTACGTGCGTAAGCCCCCGTATTTCGAGGGCATGAGCCTGGAGCCTGCTCCAGTCTCGGATATCGAAGGTGCTCGCGTTCTGCTGAAGCTCGGCGACTCGGTGACAACCGACCACATTTCGCCGGCTGGCGCTTTCAAGCCGGAAACCCCCGCGGGGCAGTACCTAATGAGCCACGGAGTCGAGCGCAAGGACTTCAACTCCTACGGTTCTCGCCGAGGCAACCATGAGGTCATGATCCGCGGTACGTTCGCAAATATCCGTATTCGTAACGAGATGCTTCCCGGTATTGAAGGCGGTTTCACGAAGAACTTTGCTCGCCCGGGTGCACCGGTTTCAACCGTGTATGACGCCAGCGTCGACTATCGCGCCATGGGCACACCCCTCGTTGTCCTCGGTGGCAAGGAATACGGTTCTGGCTCGTCGCGTGACTGGGCAGCAAAGGGAACCTCGTTGCTCGGCGTGAAGGCCGTGATCGCTGAATCCTTTGAACGTATTCACCGCTCGAACCTCATCGGCATGGGCGTCTTGCCCTTGCAGTTCCTCGAAGGGCAGACGCGTGACTCTTTGGGATTGACCGGTGATGAGGTCTTCTCAATCCACGGTGTCACCGCATTGAATCAGGGCATAACCCCGCAGGCTCTGACGGTCGAAGCCCTGCGCGAAGACGGTACCTCCGTTACCTTCGATGCGCGTCTGCGTATCGATACGCCCGGTGAGGCTGACTACTACCGACATGGTGGCATCCTGCAGTACGTTCTGCGGGGCCTCGCTCAGCGTGACTAATAAAGAACGCGCGCGGTAAGAGGGGTGGGGAGGCACAAGGAAGAATTCCATTGCACTGACGAATGAATCGTGCGTGGAGCTATGGAGCGCGTGTCCAGCCTGCTCGTGGCGAGGACGATAAGTGACGCCCCCGCTATACATTCCGCGCCGGAAGCGCTTACTCCTTCGTTTTTCTTTCAACGGCTAATACTGCGGATAAAGAATGCCTGATTGATGGCACGCCACCCTACGTTACTGTGCGCTACCGAGTAGGTAGTTGCCTTCAAGGTTGTGCGAGTGAATTATTCACGAGGCCTGGAGGCCGCATACCACGCTGCACCGACGATGCCGGCGGTATTACGAAGCTCAGCCGGGACCATCTTTGTCTTCAGATCAAGCAGCGGCATGAACTTCGCGTGGTTCTTCGACACGCCACCGCCGACCACGAACAGGTCGGGGCTGAACAGCATTTCAACGTGACTGTAGTACTTCTGAAGGCGCTTCGCCCACTTCTTCCACGACAGATCCTGAAGCGTCTTCTGACCGGACGAAGCACGGGTCTCGGCGTCGTGGCCGTCGATCTCAAGGTGGCCGAGCTCAGAGTTGGGGACGAGCTTGCCGTCCATGATCAGAGCCGAACCGATTCCTGTACCGAGCGTCGTGACAATGACCAGACCCGGGACATCCTTCGCAGCACCGTAAACGACCTCTGCCAGACCAGCAGCATCAGCGTCGTTGAGTGGAACAACCGTGCGACCAAGGTGCTTTTCCATCAGGTCAATGACATTCACACCAACCCACGAATCATCCAGATTCGCCATAAAAGGAATAACGCCGTGAATCACTGGAGCTGGGAAGGTAATTCCGACAGGAATATCGGAGGCAACCTCAAGACCTTCAAGAAGCTGACGACAAACATCAGCAACTGCATCAGGGGTTGCAGGCTTGGGCGTTTCAATGCGAATACGTTCGCCGATGAACTCACCAGTCTCCAGGTCGACCAGCGCTGCTTTCACGCCAGATCCACCAATATCGATTCCACATCCAACGGTCGTCATTGTGCGAATGATCCCTTCCGAAACATCATTGTTCGACTCAGTCGCTATCGTATCGTAGAGCCGAGCAACAAGGCCACGCGAACAGTTACGTCCGCGCGACCTCGTCGATCAGCAAAAATGTGCCAGCCTCAGACTTACGGAAGCGTCAAAATCTCCGCACCGTCTTCGGTGACAACGATGGTGTGCTCAAACTGAGCAGTACGTGAACGGTCAGCGGTCACAATGGTCCAGTCATCGTCCCACTGCTCCCAATCAATGCCACCAAGGGTCAACATCGGCTCAATCGTGAAGACCATACCGGGCTCCATCATCGTCGAATACGCGGGTGCAGCATCGTAGTGAGGAACAATCAGACCTGAGTGGAAAGCCTCGCCCACACCGTGCCCCGTGTAATCGCGGATCACGCCGTAGTCGAAACGCTTCGCATAACGTTCAATGACACGACCGATCACGTTGATTTCACGACCCGGACCAACAGCCTTAATGCCACGCATCATCGCTTCATGCGTGCGTTCAATCAGAAGGTGCGATTCCTCGTCGACCTTGCCAACCTCGAACATCGCGCAAGTATCACCGTGAACACCATCAACATAGGCGGTGATATCAACGTTCACGATGTCGCCTTCTTCCAACGGATGATCGTCGGGAATGCCGTGGCAGATGACCTCGTTGATCGACGTGCACAAAGACTTCGGGAAACCCATATAGCCCAAGCATGACGGGTAGGCATTGTTGTCAATGAGGAACTCGTGGCCAATACGGTCGAGTTCGTCGGTCGTCACGCCCGGTGCGACGCTCTTGCCCACAGCCTCCAGAGCCTGAGCAGCAATACGGCCCGCGTGACGAATACGCTCGATCGTCGACACGTCCTTAATATCCGACGCAGTCACGCGCTCCGGACCCTCGTGGAACATGTATTCAGGACGATCAATATGAGATGGGACTAAACGAACAGGGGAGATAGTTCCCGGTTTCAAGGTTCCAAGTGGCGCACGCTTGGCTAAATCAGATGCATGAGTCATACCAATAAGACTAGTCCTTTCGTTCATCTCGGGCAGATGGCCAGGCAACGAGGCTCCTATATGACGCTGACTGTGCAGACAACGAAGATATGAAGCCAGCGTGAGTGACCCCATGTGGACGACAACGCAGTATCTTGCAGGCTCGGACTATCATGGCAGGGCATATAGTGCGTTCAAAACGAGATCTAATTGGAGGAAACAGGACATGGCCCAGGAAGCCCCTGACCTCAATCCACTGGATAGCGCAGCCGTCGACGCCCTCGTCACAGCTGCACTTTCAGATATTGAAGCCGCATCTTCACTCGAAGAACTCAAGGCCACAAAGCAAGCGTTCCTTGGCGACAACGCCCCGCTGGTCGCAGCCAACCGCATCATCGGTTCCCTCGAACCCAAAGACCGTGGCAGCGCAGGTAAGAACCTCGGTGGCGCTCGTGGCCAGATTTCGAAGGCTCTCGCCGCCCGTCAAGAGGTGCTTGAAGCTGAGAACGAGGCACGTGTTCTTCGCGAAGAATCCGTCGATGTGACTGCCGGTGGACATCGCACGGTGACGGGTGCACGTCACCCGATCGAGACTCTCATTGAAGAGATCGAAGATGTGTTTACATCCATGGGTTGGGCTATCGCTGAAGGCCCCGAAGTTGAACACGAATGGTTTAACTTCGACTCCCTGAACTTCGACATCGACCACCCGGCTCGTCAGATGCAGGACACGTTCTACGTTGACGGCACTTCTGCTGGTGGTCAGAACGCTGATGATGGGCACCTCGTGATGCGTACTCACACGTCGCCGGTGCAGTCGCGTGCCATGCTTGACCGTGGTGTCCCGCTGTACGTCGCATGCCCGGGCAAAGTGTTCCGTTCTGACGCTCTCGACGCGACGCACACCCCGGTCTTCCACCAGGTCGAAGGTTTGGCCGTTGATAAGGGCCTGACCATGGCGCACCTGAAGGGCGTACTCGATCACTTTGCTCAGGCAATGTTCGGTCCCGAAGCGAAGGCGCGCCTGCGCCCGTCGTTCTTCCCCTTCACTGAGCCCAGCGCCGAACTTGATATTTGGTTCCCGCAGAAGAAGGGTGGCGCCGGCTGGATTGAAGTCGGTGGTTGTGGCATGGTGAACCCCAACGTTCTCAGGGCAAACGGAATTGATCCGGAGGTCTACACCGGTTTCGCATTCGGTATGGGTATTGAACGCACCCTCATGCTCCGCCACGGAATTGCTGACATGCACGACATCGTTGAAGGTGACGTTCGTTTCAGCCAGCAGTTCGGTTTGATTGGAAAGGGACACTGACATGCCAATGGTTCCGATTTCTTGGCTCGCCGATCACGTCGAGGTTCCCGCTGAGCTTGATGTTGCGCAGCTTGCAGCAGCGCTGGTGAAGGTTGGTCTGGAAGAAGAAGCAATCCACCCCGCAAAGGTCACCGGTCCGCTGGTTGTTGGCAAGGTTCTGACCCTGGTGAAGGAAACTGCCTCCAACGGCAAGACTGTCAATTACTGTCGCGTCGACGTTGGTCAGTACAACGACGAGCCGGGTACCGGTAAGGAACCTTCGGATCTGCCAAGCCGTGGCATCATCTGCGGTGCTCACAACTTCGTTGAGGGCGATCTCGTTGTTGTTTCCCTGCCCGGTGCAGTTCTTCCCGGCGATTTCGCGATTGCAGCGCGTAAGACCTACGGTCACATTTCCGATGGCATGATTTGCTCCGCCCGCGAACTGGGACTGGGCAACGAGCACGATGGCATCATCGTGTTGCCGAAGTACTTCCCGGACTGCGAGATTCCTGCTCCAGGTTCTGACCTGCTCGGTTTCCTCGGCTTGGGCGAAGAGACTCTTGAGATCAACGTGACCCCTGACCGCGGTTACTGCTTCTCAATGCGCGGTGTCGCACGCGAATTCGCGCACTCGACGGGTGCGAAGTTCACGGATCCTGGTCTGGTTGGAAACCTCGTCGCTTCGGTGCCCCAGGCAACCGCTGACGGATTCGAGGTGCGTATCGCAGACGACGCGCCGATCCACGGTAAGCCCGGTGCGGACCGTTTTGTCACCCGCATTGTTCGTGGCGTGAACCCCTCGGCTCCCAGCCCGCGTTGGATGATCGAGCGTCTCGAAGCAGCAGGAATGCGTAGCCTCTCCCTGGCCGTTGACATCACCAACTACGTGATGCTCGACCTTGGGCAGCCAATGCACGCCTACGACCTGAATGCTCTTGAAGCTCCGATCGTTGTCCGTCGCGCCCGCGCCGGTGAGCGTCTGACCACGCTGGATGAGGTCGATCGGCAACTGGATCCGCAGGATCTGCTGATCACGGATTCTCCGAACGGTGAAGGATCACGCATCATCGGCATGGCCGGTGTTATGGGTGGCCAGTATTCGGAGGTCGAGGATTCCACGACGGATATTCTCCTCGAAGCCGCTCACTTTGATGCGGTGTCGGTCGCCCGTACCGCACGTCGTCACCACCTGCCGTCTGAAGCGTCGAAGCGCTTCGAACGTGGCACTGATCCCCAGCTTGCTCCTGTCGCAGCTCAACGAGCTGTTGACCTGCTGGTTGAGTACGGCGGGGGAACGGCAGATGCAGCAGTGTCCGACTTCAACGAAGTCGCGCCGGCCTCGTCAATTCGTTTCCCGTACACCGATGCCGCCCGCTTGATCGGCGTCGACTACTCGAAGGAACGCGTTGAGGAGCTTCTCACTGAAATTGGTTGCACGCTCGACGAAATCGAAGATGGAATCTTCAACGTGACCGTTCCGACGTGGCGTCCCGACCTGACCGGTTCTGCCCACCTAGTCGAGGAAATTGCGCGTCTTGACGGTTTCGACACTATTCCGTCGATTCTGCCGTCGGCTCCTGCCGGTGCTGGTTTGACTGAAGCTCAGCAGGCGCGTCGTCACGTTTCTGCGTCGCTTGCAGCTTCTGGTTTGGTTGAGGTTCTCAGCTATCCGTTCGTTTCGGATTCCTTTGATCGTCAGCGCCTCGCTCAGGGCGATGACCGTCGTCAGGCTCTGAAGCTTCGTAACCCGCTTGCTGATGATGCACCTCTGTTGCGCACCTCGATCATTGACACCTTGCTTGACGTTGCCGGACGCAACGTTGCACGCGGTAGCGACCGTGTGGCGCTGTTTGAAACCGGACTTGTTGTTCGCCCTGCAGGCACAGTTCCTGCCGATCTTCTGAGTGCTGAACAGCGCCCGACTGCTGAGGAACTTGCTGGACTGCGTGCTGGCACTCCTGCTCAGCCGTGGCATGTGGGTGTTGTCCTTGCCGGTCGCGCCTCGGCTTCGCCGCTTGTCGAGCCTGCGCGCACGTTCGCATGGTCGGATGCTCTTGAAACGGTCGAGAATATTGCGTCTCTTCTGGGCGTTCGCATTGAGGTCACTCGCGCGTGGGATGCCGACTACAAGAAGGTGCCCGGTCCGCTGATGCCTGAACCTGCATCGGATCCGGCTGATGTTGCTCCGTGGCATCCGGGCCGTGTTGCTCGCGTATTCGTCCGCCGTGGTCGCGATCTGATTGATATCGCGATGGCTGGCGAACTCCACCCCGGCGTGTGCACGTCGTTTGGCTTGCCGGCCCGTTCGTGCGCCGCAGAGATTGATCTGTCTGCTCTGATTGAGGCGATGAGCGGTGAGCCGACGCAGGTGAAGCCCGTCTCGACCTACCCGATTGCGAAGGAAGACATCGCTCTTGTTGTGTCGAAGTCGATCCCTGTTGCTCGCGTCGAGCAGGTTGTTCGCCAGGGCGGGGGAGCGTTGCTTGAAGAAGTAACGCTGTTCGACATCTTCGAATCCGAGGCACTTGGCGCTGACGTTCGCTCGCTGGCGTTCGCTCTGAAGTTGCGTGCGCCGGATCGCACGCTGAGTGCCGACGAGGTTCGTGAGGTTCGCGAAAGTGTTGTCGCGAAGGCGGGCAAGGTGCTGGGAGCACAGTTGCGCTCCTAGTTAACGAGGCCTCTGACGGGCCACGATGACCGATAGAACAGCCGGGCTGGAGTCCGAGCCTTGTGTATCTTGACTCAGTACGAGATATCAGCGCGACTCCAGCCCGGCTTTCTGCCACACTTATAGCTATGCATATCCTTGTCACTGCCTCTTCAAAGCATGGTTCAACGAACGAAGTTGCCGACGCGATTGCGAGGCGACTCGAAGATGCCGGTCACACGGCTGATCGCATCGCGCCGGAGGATGTTACTTCTGTTGACGCTTATGACGCTGTGATTTGCGGTTCGGCTGTTTATATCCTGCAGTGGATGGATGAAGCGCACGATTTCATGGATCGTTTTAGTACCCAGCTTGAAAACAAGCCCGTGTGGGCATTCTCGGTTGGTATGAATGGTGTTCCGAAGCATGCCCCTCAGGATCCGACTCGTATCGGTCCGCTTCTGACTCGCGTCAGTGCTATTGATCTTCATTCTTTTGCTGGTCGCTACACCCCATCGTTGCTTTCGTTGCGTGAACGCTCGGTTGCACGTCTTGCCGGTGTTGTGGAAGGCGATTTCCGCGACTGGGATGAGATCAACGAGTGGACTGATTCGATTCTGAAGGATCTCGAACAGCGCTGATTTTGGCGCCTCGCGCCATTGTGCAATTTATACATAGTTATGTATAATCATGCATATGGGAGATCGAAGCACACAAACGCCCGCTGCGCGACGTGAAGCAATTCGTTCAATTCTTGCGAGCGGATCAATCGGTTCGCAAAAGGATCTTCGCGATCTGTTGCGTGAGCAAGGTATTGACGTTACTCAGGCAACTCTGTCGCGCGACCTTGTCGATATGCGTGCGACAAAGATTCGTGTGGCTGACGGCACTCGCATCTACTCCGTTCCCGATATTGATGGGGGAGCAACCCACGAAGGTGAAGCCGGACATGAACGCTTGCAGAAATGGTGCCAGTCGATCCTCGTTACCTCAATCCTTGTCGACCATCAGCTGGTGCTCAGGACAACGGTTGGGGCAGCTAATCTCTTGGCGTCAGCTATCGACGCTGTTCGTCTTGACGCGGTTGCGGGAACAATCGCGGGCGACGACACAATCCTTGTGATTTGTCGATCTTTAGAAGATGCGCAGCAGACGCAGTCGTACCTGATGGATCTTGCTGAACCCGGATCTTCCACTCACTGAACCCACACTTTTCTTATTCACTCCACTCTCACACTTTCATCAGAGAAGGAATACAACATGGCAGAGCATAAGGACCGCGTTGTCCTCGCATACTCGGGTGGTTTGGATACCTCCGTTGCTATTGGTTGGATCGGCGAACAGACCGGTCGCGAGGTCGTTGCGGTTGCAGTTGACGTGGGGCAAGGCGGCGAGGACCTCGAGGTCATCCGCCAGCGCGCACTCGACTGCGGTGCGGTGGAAGCCTACGTCGCAGACGCTCGCGACGAGTTCGCCAACGAATACTGCATGCCGGCACTGAAGGCGAATGCCCTCTATGAAGGTAAGTACCCGCTGGTTTCAGCTCTGTCCCGTCCCGTGATCGCCAAGCACCTGGTGAAGGCTGCGCGCGAATTTGGTGCACACACTGTTGCTCACGGTTGCACCGGCAAGGGTAACGACCAGGTGCGTTTCGAGGTTTCGATTACGTCGATGGCCCCCGACATGGACTGCATCTCGCCGGTTCGTGACCTTGCGCTGACGCGTGACGTTGCTATCGAATACGCCGAGAAGCGCCACCTGCCGATCGAAACGACGAAGCATAACCCGTTCTCGATCGACCAGAATGTGTGGGGTCGAGCAATCGAAACTGGTTTCCTTGAAGACCTGTGGAACGCGCCGACCAAGGACGTCTACGTTTACACCGATGATCCGACTTACCCGCCACTTCCGGATGAGGTTGTCATTTCCTTCGAAAAGGGCATCCCGGTAGCCATTGACGGTCGCGCAGTCACCCCGCTTGAAGCAATCCAAGAGCTGAACCGCCGTGCAGGCGCTCAAGGCATCGGTCGTATTGACATGGTCGAAGATCGTCTGGTTGGCATCAAGTCACGTGAGATTTATGAGGCCCCCGGTGCTCTCGCTTTGATCGAAGCACACCAGGCTCTGGAATCCATCACCCTCGAACGGATGCAGCGCCGCTACAAGCGTGGTCTTGAGCAGATGTGGGGTGAATTGGTCTATGAAGCCCAATGGTACTCACCGTTGAAGAAGTCCATGGATGCGTTCATTGAAGATACTCAGCAGTATGTGACCGGTGATATTCGTATGGTTCTGCACGGTGGCCGTGCAACTGTGAACGGACGGAGTTCCGAGGCCTCGCTGTATGACTTCAACCTGGCAACCTACGAGACTGGTGATAGCTTCGATCAGTCCTCGTCGCGTGGATTCATTGATATCTACGGTCTGCAGTCGAAGCTTGCGGCTGCTCGTGACGTCCGTCTGGGTAACTCGCAGGGCTACTGAGCAGACGCTCGTTTGGTCAGACAAACACTGATATGCACGTGTGCCCAAGGAAATTGACCTTGGGCACACGTGTTTTCTTTATCTAAGTGTGCCCAATGGGCACCGGGGCGTGGCACGTTCTTTCGATAGAGTGGTCACGATGAAAGAGTCGGTTGAGTTTCTACGCAGGTATCGGGCGAAGACGACGCCTGAGCGTCGAGCCTTAGATATCGTCACCATTGCAATCTTCTTTCTAGGATTCGCAGGCCAAGGCGTACGTAATATCGTTGGCTTCTACGGGTCTTCCGTTGTCATGGTGACACTATTCGTTGCTTTGGCATATCTGATGCATCTCAATCAGATTCGTTTCACACAGGCTGCGTATCCACTTGCCACACTGCTGTTCGTCATGTGGTGCGCTTTATCGGTCATATGGTCGCAATATCCGCATTATTCTGCGATGTTTGCCGTCGTGACAATCGGCGTGACTCTTACAGGTTTGGCGATTTCTGCCTGCTACACGTTTACGGAAACAGCGAATCTTCTCATCGTTTCGTTCAAGGTCATTCTGATTGTTTCCTACGCTCTTGAGCTGTTCACCGCTCTTATCTGGAAACAGCGCTTAGCTCCGATTCCAATGATCCGTGCTGAGGAATCCGTGCCCGATATGTCCTATTGGGTTTATGGAGATCTTTTTAATGGCGGCCCTATTCAAGGCTTCCCCGGCAATCGGAATCCGCTTGCGTTTATTGCGTTGCTGTTGATTCTCTGTTTGCTTGTCAAATGGATGTCAACGTATAAAAACACGACGTCAACGATTATCTGGCTGATCATTTCGATTGTGACAATCACTCTGACGCGTTCAGGAACGGTCACCGTCGCGGTCATCATCTGTATGGCGATCGCAATGTCTTTCGGTTTGGTGAAGTCGGTGACGCGTCCTCATCGTCCCGCCCTGATTTCTTTGATTACCTCGCTGACTCTGACAGGAGCGGTGATCGCACTGTTTAATCGTTTGGCGATCACTGACTTCCTTGGTCGTTCCCCGGATTTTTCAGGTCGTGGTGACATCTGGAAGGCGCTTGTTCCCATGTGGAGCCAGCATCCGATTCTCGGATGGGGCTTCACTATTGGCTATCAGGGGGATGTGCCTGTTTTTTCGAATTTCATTCGTCGCGGTGATGGAACTCCGACAACTCAGGCTCACAACTCGTTTATCGAGGCTCTTTTCCAGACGGGCATTATCGGAGTCTCAATTCTGAGCGTCGCCGTTGCGACGGTATTCTTCGGCACGTTCATTTACGCTGTGCGCCATATCGATGAATCCCGCAGGGTTGTAATGCCAGCAATGATTGCGTCGGCATTGATTATTCAGTCGACGGTTGAATCCCGCCTTTTGTTTGAAGGCAACTGGATTCTTTTTGTCATCTTGGCAGCGTGGGTGGCGAAGAAACAACCGTTTGCTTCACTGTTTGCAAAATATGGTCCGTTTAAACGTCTCGCGAATTGGAGTTTGTCGCGAGGGCAAGGAATGATGAACCCGTGACTTCACAAGAGAGAACAACACCGACCGCTTTGTGGGGTGGCCGTTTTTCCGGTGGTCCCGCGCAGGCGCTCGCAGCCCTTTCAGTTTCTACTCATTTCGATTGGCGTCTAGCGCATGTGGACATTGCTGGTTCTCATGCCCACGCTGACGCGCTGTATGAGGCTGGCCTCTTAAGCGATGATGAAATCGATGCGATGCATACAGCGTTGGCGCAATTGGATGCCGATGTCGCGTCGGGTGCGTTTGTTCCATCGCCGGACGATGAGGATGTCCATACGGCACTCGAGCGTGGTTTGCTTGAGCGTGCAGGTAGTGAGCTTGGCGGAAAGTTGCGTGCGGGGCGTTCGCGTAATGATCAGATTGCAACACTGATCCGCATGTACTTGCGTGACGAGACGCGCCATATTGCGAGCCTCGTCTTGGAGGTTGCGGACGCGATTATGTCGCAGGCTGAACGTGCTGGTGATGCTGTTATGCCGGGGCGTACTCATATGCAACACGCACAACCCGTTTTGGTGGCCCATCATCTGATGGCACACGCCTGGCCTCTGATTCGTGACGTTGAACGTTTTGCCGATTGGGATAAGCGTGCCGCGATTTCTCCCTATGGTTCGGGCGCTCTGGCAGGTAATACGCTCGGCATGGATCCGCAGGCTGTTGCTCGTCAGCTCGGCTTTGATGATTCGGTGGATAATTCGATCGATGGAACCGCGTCGCGTGACATCGTTGCGGAGTGCTCTTTTATCCTTGCGATGATCGGCGTTGATATCTCTCGGCTCAGCGAAGAAATCATCATGTGGAACACCAAGGAATTCGACTACGTGACTCTCGATGATTCTTTCTCAACAGGATCGTCGATCATGCCTCAGAAGAAGAATCCCGATGTGGCTGAACTCGCCCGCGGTAAGGCTGGTCGCCTGATCGGTGATCTGATGAGCCTATTGACGGTGCTCAAGGGCATCCCGCTGGCATACGATCGCGATCTTCAAGAAGACAAAGAACCGGTCTTCGATCAGCTGGATACGCTCGATGTTTTGCTGCCCGCTGTGTCGGGAATGATCGAAACGATGACCCTTAACTTAGAGCGCATGGCGGAGCTCGCGCCTCAGGGATTCTCGCTTGCCACGGACATCGCAGAGTGGCTTGTGCGTAGGGGAGTGCCCTTCCGTAGCGCGCACGAAATCTCTGGAGCTTGCGTCAAGATGGCAGAGCGACGTGGCATCGAGCTTGCTGATCTCAGCGATGAAGAATTGACCTCGGCCTCGTCGTATCTGACCCCGGATGTCTGCGAAGTCCTGAACGTCGCAGGATCTGTATCCGCGCGACTTGGGAAGGGCGGAACTGCTCCTGTTCGCGTTGAGGAACAACGACAAGCACTTGCTGTCCGTATTGCTGGATGCCGTGAATGGGCGTCCACCCCAACCCGTTAAGATAGCCTCGGCTACTTCGAGCCGAAATGGAAGGATTTTAAAGTGACCGACATTCTGGATGACCTCCAGTGGAGGGGTCTCATCGCCCAGCACACCGACATTGATGCTCTTCGCGAGCACCTGAACGCCGGGCCGGTCACCTTTTATTGTGGCTTCGATCCGACTGCAGCTTCTCTGCATCACGGACACCTTGTTCAAATTCTTCTGATGCGTCACCTGCAGCTGGCCGGTCATAAGCCACTTGCACTTGTTGGTGGGGCAACCGGTCAGATTGGCGATCCGCGTCAATCGGGTGAGCGTCAGCTACAGCCGACCGAGGTCGTTCGCGGTTGGGCAGACAATTTGCGCAACCAGATCTCGCGTTTCCTCGATTTTGAAGGAGCAGCCGCGGCGACGATGGTGAACAACCTCGACTGGACTGAGGAACTAAGCGCCATTGATTTGCTCCGCGGTATCGGTAAGTACTTCCGCGTTGGCACGATGCTCGGTAAGGACATCGTTGCGCGCCGTTTGGCATCGGATGAGGGCATTTCCTACACGGAGTTCTCCTATCAGATCCTGCAGGCGAACGACTTCCTTGAACTGCATCGCCGTTACGGTGCCACTCTTGAGACCGGCGGTAACGATCAGTGGGGCAACATGATCGGTGGCGTTGACTTGATTCGTAAGGTTGACGGCGATGCGTCGCACGTGCTGACGACCCCGATTATTACGAAGGCTGATGGTACGAAATTCGGTAAGTCCGAGGGCGGTGCGATTTGGCTCGACCCGACGATGATGAGCCCCTACGCCTTCTACCAGTTCTGGCTGCAGGTTGAGGACGCCGATGTTGTTCGCTTCCTGAAGATCTTCACCTTCCTTGACCGTGCTCGCATTGAAGAGCTTGAGGTTGAGGTTGCAGAGCGTCCTCATGCGCGTGCAGCCCAGAAGGCTCTGGCGGCTGAGGTGACGAAGCTTGTTCACGGCGAAGAAGAGTATGAGCGTGTTCTTACTGCAACCAACGCCCTCTGGGGTGGCGGAGATCTGCGCGCAATCGATGCGGACACCTTGGCTTCTGCTACGTCGGACCTTCCTCGCGCAACTCTGAAGCTCGGTGAGGCAACGATGGTTGACGCGTTGGTTGAAACCGGTTTGGAAAAGGGACGAGGCGCCGCACGTCGCACGATTGATTCCGGTGGTGCCTACCTGAACAACGTCAAGTTTGAGGACGTGGAAGCTGTGTTCACGGCTGACGACGTTCTAGCTGGTCATCGACTGCTGATCCGCAAGGGCCGTCGCAACCTTGCTGTCATCGAATTCGACGACTGAAGCGTCCGTATGGGAATCGCATTGATTTCCTGATTGGACTCACCTGTGGGGCGGAAACACTACGTTTCCGCCCCACAGTGCGTTTCTAACAGGTAATTGCATCTCGATAGTGGTGCTTTGCTGAGTGGTGCGAACTGTCCCAGGATTTGTTCCGTTTGAGTAGACGGGAAAAACGGATTATGCCCAGTGTTCTTTGACGTAGTGGTCGCCGTGTACGCACGCAAGCGCATGTATGTGGCTACGTGTAGGGGTATCTGTGTGGGGTGGCGTGTAGGGGTCTGTATGTGGCGACGTCTGGGCGTCGTGTGACAGTCGGCGTTTGCTACGGAGATCTGGGTCGCAATCACGGTCTAGTTTTGTGGTATGTAAAACGCTGACAGGTCACATTTCGGTGTTTTTGATGCTGGTGTTGACCTGTATTCGTTGATATTTAGGGATTTTTCGCGGTGTGGTGTTGCTCGGGTCGAAGCGATGGTTGATTTGACGGTTTGGTGTGGGGTGGGTATTGTTTTTGTTGTTGCGCCGGGTGGTTGCAGGCCTTTGAGACTGTTTGTGGTTGTGGGTTTGTGATTGTGGCGTGGTTGCTTCCTCCCCTTTTTTTGATGGTTGCGGTTTTTTGTGGCTGTTTTGGGGTGTGTGGGTGTTGTTTGTGAACTCGATAGTGTGTTTGTTTTTATGCCTGTTTTTTGTTTTTGAGTTTGTTTTTT
>NZ_JASOER010000009.1:0-91506 GCF_030212665.1 Pauljensenia sp. UMB9872
CGGCCTCACCATCCGCAAAGGCTGGCTCAGAAACTAACAACACGCCACCATAAGCAACTAATTTTGGGTATTAACCCGTAGGCGGACGAACCGGAAGAAGGCAAACAAAAAGCGCGACGTCAGTGCGTCGCGCGACCATGCGGGGGCGCGCCTCTTTGCGCGCCCCGAATTACCTATCAGAGAGCTTCGTTCTGCTGCTGCGAGATTGCGTAGGTTGCGGGAACGAACAGGATTGCAGTCAGGCCGACCAGCGCTGCGATTACAACGGAGAGGGGGGAAGCTGCGGTGAGGGCGCCTGCAATACCGAGGGTTGCGAGGATGGCGACTGCGACGACCAGAGCGGTGACATCAGCGGTGGCCTGCCAAGAGGCGCGAGAGATTTCAGACTTGACGATGTGAGCCATGTTGGTTTCCTTTGTTCAGTGCTATGCGAAGCACTGAACATGCCCCGCACGGCAATGTGTCAGTTTCGCTGCCGAGAACTTACCTCGTCCAGCACCATTTAATCTAGCAAAGTATCGGAAACGTTTCCACTGTTGAGCCTGACATCACATCTTTGACGCAAAGCTACGTTCTGCCAAGCATGTTTGAGGTAAAAGTACATACAACAATCCCCGAGCAGTAAAGCTGGGCTAATGCTCGGAAAAAGATACACATTTCGGGCATTAACCCGGGTGTTAACCCCAATAAAGCGCTATAGCGGGCACTTTCACGGGGCATGTCATCTTATTGGTTTCGCGCCCACTTTTAGTGGTAAGGGCACGCCGGTGGAGGGCGATCTCGTGAATGATTGATGAGGCCACCTACGACTGCGAACTCCATCTGTATTCGCAGGAAAACCTCGGGTGCAATGAAAAAGGAGGGAAGAAAAGAGGGTGTACTTCACCCAAGGGTGAATTTAAGGGGTGTCGGCAAATCTACCGAAGATAGCTTTTCAGCTAAGAAACACATGGTGCGCGAGGGGGGAGTTGAACCCCCACCCCATTTCTGGGACACGGACCTGAACCGTGCGCGTCTGCCTATTCCGCCACTCGCGCGTGCGTTGAAAAGATTACGGGCAAAAGTGGGCGCACGTCAAATGGAAGATACTTCCCGTCCAATTGTGTTGGAATATCGGGGCGTGCACGCGCGCATTACACCAGCAGGTGCATTGCAACAATTCCCGCAATGTCGGCCACAACGATGAGGATGACGACGAGGTCTGGCCAGTTCAGTTGACTGCCTTTTTCGCGGGTGAACAGGGTGCCACCGCGAAGACTCATTGCGCGTCCCGTGTCGACGGCGCTTCGCGATGCCGCCGACAGGCACGCTGTGATGATGTCGATCCCGGCTTTCACTAGCGTCGTGAAAGACGCTCGCATCAGGTCGTTACCCATTCTGAGACGCGCAGTGTCCACGACGGCGGATGCTTGATCGCCCAAAGTGGGAAGCGACTTGAGGGCGAGTGCCATCATCGCAGCCCACTCATCAACGGGAGCGCCAATCCACTTCAGTGGATAGATCAGGTGTGACAACGCAGTTGCGAGGCGCGCGGTAGAGAATGTCCACGCCAGCAGGTACGTTCCCCACAACACGAGCAGAGCAAGCACGCTAAGTCGCAGGAAAACCCAGAAACCTCCGCCGATCGACGCGCCAATGAATCCGCCGATCATGCTCGACCAGAACCAGAGCGGGGGAATGCGAACGGCCTTTGGTGGAACGCGTGAGATCACGGTTGCCAGGATCAGGGGGATAGCGACCAGTCCAAGCGTCGGCCACTTCGGCCATACCAGCAACAAAGACGTGAGTACCGTCCAGCAGACGATCATGACTTCCGGGCTGGTACGCGTCAGAGGCGACGTCCATGGAAGCGGGCGGGGCAGAGTGAATCCGCTGGGGCGATATGCCTTACGTGAACGCACGCGCGTCATCGGATCACCCCCTGGGCAAGATGCAGGTGATTATCGACCAGATCGATCAGCTCATCCGTATCGTGCGAAATGACGATCAGCCCAAGCCCGTCCGCTCTCCGCTTTCTCAACACGTCACTGAGCAAGCGTCGCGATTCGACATCAAGCCCAGCGAAAGGTTCATCTAGCACCAGCACTTTCGGGTGTGACGCTAACACTCCCGCCAGGGCGACGCGACGCATCTGACCGCCAGAAAGATCATCAACGTTGCGCGATGCAAGGTCGCCGGGCAGTCCCACTTCGGCCAACGCTTCAGCGACAAGCTGGTCAGAATCAACCAGAGTCGACGAGGCGCCTCGGTGGCGGCGAGTCGAATCGGACGAGCCGACAGCTGCACCCACTTTCGCGGCTGCCAAAATATCCTTTGCGACCGTTGGACGTTGTAGTTGCAGGCGCGCGAACTGTCGCGCTAACCCGACGTCACCCACTCGAAGGGAAACAGGGTCGCCACCAAGCGTGCACTCGCCCCACGTTGGTCGCATCAACCCGGTGAGAATCCGTGCCAAGGTGGACTTTCCTGACCCGTTCTCGCCGGTGATCAGTAGTGCTTGACCGGGCGAAACAATGAATGAGACGTCACTGAGAACCGTGTTCTCCCACGGGGATCCGACATCGTAGGCGTGCCCGACATTCTTCACCCACAGGTGGTTAATTGACCCGCCCTGATAGGGCTGAGGAGCTGCAATGCTCCGCTCAATAACAGGTGTGAACTGCGAGTACGTATCTTCAAGAAGATCGGGTGCATCAGAAGCATCAATGTGCCCATCGCGCAGACGAATCAGCCTGTCAGCACTACTTGCTTCGGTTGCATCGTGCGTAATATGAATGACGGACGTTCCTAAAGCGGGCAGAGCATGCAGAACCTCAAGGAGTTCGCGCCTGCCACGCGAATCAATCATCGCCGTGGATTCATCGGAAATGAGCACGCGAGGCTTACGCGCAAGAGCGCCAGCCAAAGATAGGCGCTGTAACTGACCGCCGGACAAACGTCGGGGAGAAGCATCTTCAAGGCCCTCCAAACCGACAGTGTGAAGAAGCTCGGGAAGGTCCAGTGAAGCACGCTCATCGTCATTCATTCCCCATGCAATATCCTCGGCCACCGTGTCGCCGAGGAACTGCAACTCAGAACGTTGAGCGACAACAGCAGTTCCGGCCTCGTCCCCCAAACCGACGCCACCAGGTCGAATCACGTGCCCGCTTGTCGGTTGCGCGCCAGCGAGGACAAGGGAGAGGGTGGACTTGCCGGATCCATTCGGGCCCGCGATCACCGTGAAGCCATCACTGATATCTAGGGTGATCCCCCGCAAAGCCGGAGTATCAGACCCCGGGTAGGTGAAGGTGACATCGCGCAATGAAATGGGGAACGGGTCGGGAGTAGTCGGGGCGTCAGTGCACTCGCGGTTTGCTGTGTCCACCAACGGATCCCACGGCGCAGTAATCGTGATACGACGTAGAACCTTCATCGTCAGCCAGTGAGCAACTAGCGTCAACACAAAAATGCCAAGACCTCCAAGGGGTGGAATCCAGTAGTACCAGTGCTCAATCCAGGTATTGATGATTGCCTGAACGGCGTCCGTTTGTGGTGCCAGCGCGGGAATCTTCCCGATCAGGGCAATGTACCCGTTGGTCGTTGTGCGCAGTGATTCAAGGACGAGGTTCCGCGATTCAGAAAGTACAAGAAGCAGGAGCCATGTCAGGGCCCCGCCTGCGATGCCAAGCAACAGTGCCGCGCCGTAAATGAAAGCGCGGTGGGCTTCTTTGCGCGCGAGGTAGCCGACAACAAGGCCGACGGCGACAGCCTGCGCGACGGTCTGCGCGCTTTGGATACCGCCAACTGCCAATGACATCAGGATCGTGATGAGAGCGGTGCCAAGGCTGGCGCGCGGGCGCATATGGGCGGTGATCATCGCAATCGGGATTGTTGACCCGATTGTGAAGAAGATGGAGAGCACGGGTATGACCGTTCCTGCGAGTCCGAGTGCAATCGACAGTCCCGCCAGAATGCCGCCGGTTGCGACTTCTGCGGGGGCTAGGGGAGTGCGCCGTTTACTCATGGTTTAAGTGTGCCTTGAACGGGGCGTTTGTGCGCAGTGGGCTAAGAGCACGCCCGCGGATATCGGTTATTTGTTAACAATTTCTGCATTATTGTTCAACCAGCAGATTTTCTGTGATGGGCAACATAAAATCGGCGTGACGGTCGGCATTTTCAAAGACAACGAGGTCTTCATCCCATGAGTCGCTCTCATCGCCTTCATCATTCACGCCACTCGCATGTGGAAGTGAATCCGCGTTCTGCTCAGAACATGACTACGCGCCAAAAACCGAAGAAAGAAAAGGGGATTAGCCCGCTGAAACTCTTCGGACAGATTGGCGCAGCGATCGCTATCATCACCTTCCTATTTGTGCGTCTTCCCGGGCTGGAAGTCGAAGGCTCGCGTATGTTCGGCATCTTTCTTGCCGCGATCCTCCTCTGGGTGACCGAAGCGATTCCGCTGGCAGCGACTGCGACGCTGGTGATTTTCCTCGAAGTTCTTTTCGTGTCCGACCATGCGATTATTCCCGTCGCCGAAGAAGCACCCAAATACACCGTCTTCTTCGGAGCGCTCGCCAACCCTGTGATCATCCTGTTCTTGGGTGGTTTCATGGTGGCCGATGGCGCGGCGAAATATAAAGTGGACCGCGCGCTTTCAGCTGTCCTGTTGAGGCCATTCCTGGGCAAACCACGCTTGACGGTCATGGGCGTCATGCTCATTACCGCTCTGATGAGTATGTTCATGTCGAATACGGCAACGACCGCCACGATGTTCGCGGTCATGATGCCGGTCATCATGGCGTTGCCCGAAGGTAAGGCAAGAACAGGCATTGCACTGTCGATCCCCGTCGCCGCCAACGTGGGCGGTATGGGAACGCCGGTCGGCACGCCCCCGAATGCAATCGCCCTGGGCGCACTGCAGACTGCGGGTATTTCCGTGACGTTCCTTGACTGGATGATTGCCGCTGTTCCGTTGATGCTGATCGTTTTGGCAGTCTCGTGGTTGTTTATTTCGTGGCGCTACATTCCCAAGGATGCGCAGTTCGACATTGATATGACGGCCAAGTTTGATACGTCGCGAAACGCGAAGATCTTCTACGTCGTTTCGCTTCTGACGATCCTGCTCTGGATGACTGAATCGCTACACGGTGTGTCGGCGAATATCGTTGGTTTCTTCCCTGTCGTTGCACTGATGCTCTTTAAGGTCATGAGCGGTGACGATCTTCGAGCCCTCGACTGGCCTGTGTTGTGGCTGGTTGCAGGTGGTATCGCTCTTGGTTCCGGCGTTGGTAACACGGGCTTGGATAAGTGGATGCTTGGCTCTATCCAGTGGGGATCGATTCCGACGATCATGCTCCTCTTCGTGCTCGCCCTGGTTGGTTGGGTGACTTCGAACGTTATTTCACACTCTGCGTCGGCAAACCTCTTGATCCCGATGGGTATGGGCTTGGCTGCGACGATTTCAACGCCGGCTGCTGAAATCGCCATCGTCTTGGCACTCGGTTGCTCGCTGGGTATGTGCCTTCCGATTTCGACTCCGCCGAACGCGATCGCCTACTCGACGGGGACAACGCCGACTCGCGAAATGGCGATCGTTGGCATCGTTGTTGGTGTCTTGGGCGTCGTCCTGCTCTCCTTCGTTGCACCGCTAACGTGGGGTCCGCTCGGAGTGATCTGAGATGGTCACCTTGGGTTCTGATTCACTTCCGCCCGGGGGCGAGGCTCCGCGGGGTCAGCATAATTGTGTGCCGAACAAGCAAGATCCGTGGGAGCGCTCGAATGTCCGCGAAGGAGGGCACAAGCAGGGTGCGCACGTCCACATCCTCGTCATCGGTGATGACTCGAAGGGTCTTGCTCGCCAACTGACAACGGATATGGGGGTCGCATTCCCGAATCTTTGTCTGGATCGCATTGATTCTGGCGCTGACCTGAATATTTACGATGCCTCCCTGGGCCCGGCTGACCACGTGGTCTTAGGTCTGGTGACGTCCGAGGTCACTCAGATCGATGATCTGCTGGATCAAATGGACGGTCGTCCAATTCTGGAGCCCACCCGCTGGCTGGTGGTGACGGATCAGGACGAGCACACCGATTTGGCACGAGCGACCGCGTCCGACCGTTTGGCGTCCGTGATTTCGGTTCCCTGGACTGTTCCGCTTCTTCTGGGTCAGTCATATTCGACGATGGTGGGCCACCTTGAAGCAGATGGTCGAACTGATGACGAGATCCATTTTCTTCTCGGTGATCCACCAGCGAACGCCGTACGTGGTCCGTTGCTGACAGGCCTCGATCACAGCGAGCATGATGTTGTTCGCGAGCTTCTTATTGGCGTTGAAAAGGTTCTGGGTCCCAGACCGCGCCTCGTTATTGAACCAGGAACGGAACTTGCCGTTCAGGGCCAGCCGGTTGGCGCTGTCCACCTTGTGCTCGATGGCGATGTTTCACTACACCGCGATTCCAATGGCGGGGAAGTCCTTGCGCACCTTGCATCATCCGGCCCTCTCATTGGTCTTGTCTCCCTTGCTCGACGAGAAAACGCATTCTTCACTGCGACTGCAACGTCGACGGCCCGAGTTGTCCGGCTGACCCACGAACAGCTGTCGATTGCGTTGCTTGAAGAACCGCCTCTCGCGACCCCTCTGGCCGCGCTTGCGATTCAGTCGCTGACTCGCAGACTGATGCGCGCCGAAGACCTCCACTTGGAAAACGCGATGCTTGCCGCCGACCTTGAGAGGCAGAAGCAAGAATTGGCGCGCACGCTTGAAGACCTTCGAAGCACCAGGGCGGAATTGGTCAATAAGGCGAGGTTCGCGATGCTCGGCGAACTGTCGGCAGGCATAGCGCACGAACTGAATAATCCGATCACTGCGCTGGCGCGCGCGGCAGAACACTTAAATGAAGACGTCGACCGTGTTTTGTCTACGTCGCCATCGCTTGAGCCAGCGCGCACGTCCATGCGCTCTGCGTTGGAAGCGCCTCCTCGCTCAACGGCCACGGAACGCGAAATTGTGAAGTCGCTCTTGTCTTCGGCGGGCGGAGACCGGCGCTTGGCGCGTCGCCTCATGCTTGCCGGCGTGACGGAGGCTGCGACGGCCAAAGCCTTGGCGCGCGAGGGAGACGAGGCGCTACATATTGTCGAATCCGGTTCAAGGATCGGTTCATCGCTCCGTTCTATTCGCGCAGCCTCTGACCGCGTCATCGATCTGACGAAGTCGCTCAAGGGGTACGCGCGTCCTGACGCGGTAGAACTGCACCCCATCGATGTGCGTGAAGGAGTCGATGACGTTATTCGGCTGACCGGATACAGGATGCGTGACATCGTCGTTACCCGCGACGAGGAAGATGTTCCACCGATCATGGGGATTCCCTCGAGGCTTCAGCAGGTGTGGACCAACATTCTGGTCAACGCTGCCGAAGCGATTGACGATGAGCGCGACGCTATCAAAGATCGGCGAGCGAAAGGTGAAGAATGTGCGCCTGCCCGCGGGGAAGCCCCCGCGCAGATCGACATCACCACCCGGGTTGAGGATGGTCACGTCTGCGTCGCCATTGGCGATAACGGGCCCGGCATTTCGCCGGAACTGGTGGATAAGATTTTTGAACCACACTTCACCACGAAGGCGGGCATGGTTCGATTCGGCTTAGGCATGGGAATGTCCATTGTTCGGTCGATCATTGCCGACCACGGTGGCGAGCTCACCGTTGAATCTCGCCCAGGGCGTACGGTGATGACAGCGCGATTCCCGCTGATTGGTGATTCTGCTAGTGAGAGTGTCACTGGTGCCCATTCTTCTAAGACCGGCGCAGATTCCCCCGCCGACCATTCAACCCACGAAGCGTCCACACCAATGGAGGTAGAACGATGACACTGGCAATTCTGGTTCTCGAAGACGAAGCAGACGTGCGCGACGCGATCGAGCGCGACCTTGAAGAATTCTGGTCGAAGATCAGGCTTGAGGTCGCCGAAGATGCGGACGATGCGTGGGCTGCGGTGGAAGATATCGAGGCGGACGACGATCAGTTGGCGTTGGTCTTGTCGGACCATCGGCTGCCCGGTCGTTCCGGCGTTGACTTCCTCATTGAGCTGACGAAGGACTATCGCTTCGAGCTGGCTCGCACGGTCTTGGTTACCGGTCAGGCTGATCAAGATGACACGATCCGTGCACTGAACGAAGCAGGCTTGGACCACTACATTTCCAAGCCGTGGGATGCGGATGCTCTGCGCGCCGTTGTGCGTGATCAGCTGACAAGTTTTGTCCTTGCTGCTGAGGTTGATCCGCTACCGTACATGCCACTTCTCGATGGTGTGCGAATCATGGAGGCTATCCGCTAGTTTCTGTATTCACGAGGCCGGGGCCGGGGTGCGCATCGCGCACCCCGGCCCCGCGTCGTTTCAGCCACGACTGTATTCGTTGCCGTTGCGACGAGTTGTGCGGTGTCTTCTGGCTGATGAGCTCCGTGGAGCTCGGTGTGGTGGGCGTATCCATATGAAACTTGGGGGCGGGTTGCTATGGCAACCCGCCCCCAAGGACAGTCATATTGAGTTCAGGTGGTCGACTCAGCGAGCGCCCGGAGTGACCGACAGGTTGAAGGTGATGGTCTGGCCCTCGGGGGAGGTCAGTGTTACGGTCGTGTCGCCTTCAGCCAGAGGTTTGATCATCGGGGCATCGGAATCGGTGCCGGCAACAAACTCTGCGATCGACGCATCTTCAATGGTGCCGGTCCAGTCTGAGGCAGCTGCCTGATCAACCTTGATAATCAGGACGCGCTTGATCGGAAGAGTCACCAGCGTGTCGGAAATGGTTGCGGGATCCTTTTCGATGGTCAGCATCTGGGTCGACGCGGAAGCGGACTGAGTCGTTGCAGCGGAACCCGAAGAATCAGTGGTCTCGGTTGAAGCTGACGAGCAACCTGCAAGAAGAGCGGTTGCGAGAGCAATTGTGCACAGAGAAATAGAGGTTTTCTTCATCATCTTTCAATCATACGAGTGCATTATTCTTGAGAATCCGCAGAGGTCACGTTTGAGTCCCATTTAAAACGTGACCTTTCATTCATCATTGCCAAGACCTAAAGATTAAGGAAAGACCAGCAAAATCAGGCGGAAAGTATAGGAATAGATTTGACCTGCATCGTGCGTGTATCACCCGATCATCGTCGAAAGCGTAGATGCTTTGAAAGAGCCTCGAAGAACATGGAGAAGGACATGGCTGACCTGAATATCCGCCCATCAGCACCCATCGAAAACGACACGATCGCCATTCAGCTTGGGCATCGGACAATCCGAGCTTTCACTGACAAGGCGCTTACCGAAGAAGAACTGACAACACTGTTTGAGGTTGCACGTCAGACTGCCTCTTCTTCATTCCTTCAGCAGTGCACCATCCTGCGGATCACGGATCCTGAGGTTCGTGAGAAGCTCCATCAGGCTTCCGGACAGTCATATGTTGGTGGCACGAAAGGCGAGCTTCTGGTTTTTGTCGCTGATCAGTACCGCAATGCGCGAATTCGCGAAGAAGCGGGGATCGAAGACACCCCACTTCACACGGTCAACTTGCTTCTCACCGCTCTTCACGACGCTCTGCTCAGCGCGCAAAACGTTGTTGTCGCTGCTGAATCGATGGGCTTGGGAACTTGCTACCTCGGCTCAATTCACGCGAATCCGGAACTGGTTATCGAGGCCCTTAACCTGCCGAAGCTAACCTTCCCTGTCCTCGGCTTGCTTATTGGCCACCCCGACCAGTCGCCTCAGTACAAGCCTCGTCTGCCCCTGTCGGTCACGGTCGCCGATAACACGTATCCGTGCTTGGACTCGTATGGAGAAGCTTTGGCTGAATACGACCAGACGATCACCGAGTACTACGATCTGCGTGCTACGTCCAAGCGCGTCGAGTCATTTTCTACTCTCGTTCGTACCAAAGTTGGTATCGGCGGTGCACATGTTTCAGACATTCTGGGAGTTATCCACAAGCAGGGGTTTGACCTCTAAACAAAAACCATTGTTTCGAGTACATTCAATCTCAACAGATTTGATGTAAGCGCCACGCAACACCTGAAGCACTTCGGGGGCGCTTCATTCAATGACATCGAATGAGATAAACAACGGTAGTTTCTCGCGCAACGATGCGGGTGACACAACGACCTTGAGGATGTGCGACATGGAAGGCTTCGCCTACGGATTCCCGACCTACGTTTTTATCGAGCGAAATTCAGCCAACTCGGCAGTACTTCACCCCTATCCGGAAACCAAGATTGAAGCAGTCCGAGATGCTTTGGATGATGCTGGCTACGATATGGAGATTCTCGGCAAGGGAGATATCAACACTGGACGCGAGCGCGCTGGTGAGGGCATCTACTTCACCGAACAGCCTTTCCCTGACGAGGTCCTAGGTGACTTGGCGGACGCTCTGATTGTTCGCGGTTTCGGCGCTTTTGCGTACTCGTTGATTGAATCCTCCTTCGATTCGGGCGCGAAGATCTCGCTCTTTACCCGCATGGGGAAGAACATTGTCCAGGCCGGCAATCGTGTGATTATGACGCACATGTATATCGGCGAGATCGAAGGTAAGAAGGAAGCGCGTACCTGGTTCTTCGGTTCCCCGACCGATTTGGCTGAAGCTGAAATGCTGTTGCTGTCTCGTTTTTCCACTCAGCCGGTACATGACGTTCACGGCATGGCGGCAATTGAGATCGTGCACGCGGACTACTCACAGGGCTTCCTGTCCCACACCGAATTGATGAGCGCGATGTTGAATGTGCTTGGCAAGTCCGGGTATAACGGACCCGCGTTCGTCACCGATTCGTCCATTATCTAGCGGGGGTTATGGGCTCTTGCCCAACGCATGTCCTGAACATGACTGTGGGCTCCGCGCCAAGGCGCGGAGCCCTATCCGTGTTTTATTCCTGCACGTACCTGACAGCGTCAGTGCAGGATTCGCGACAGGAAGTCTCGAGTCGCTTCTTCCTGCGGATTGTCGATCACCTGCGAGGGTGTTCCCTGCTCAACGATGCGACCGTGCTCAAGGAAGACAACGCGGTCCGCAGCGTTGCGCGCGAAGCCAATTTCGTGCGTGGCCATGAGGATCGTTGACCCCTGCGCTTTAATTTCGCGGACGAGGTCCAGAACTTCGCCGACCAAAACGGGGTCAAGTGCAGATGTGATCTCGTCCAGCAGAAGTAGTTCGGGGTTGGTGGCAAGCGCGCGGACGATAGCGACGCGCTGTTGCTGGCCACCGGACAGACGATCGGGGAATTCTTTCGCCTTGCTTTCCAAACCAATTCGGCTGAGAAGTTCCATGCCACGCTGGTCAGCCTTTTCGCGATCCCATCCGTGGACCTTGCGTGCCGCCAGAGTGACGTTGGCAAGAACGGACATGTGGGGGAACAAGTTGTAGTGCTGGAAGACAACACCAATGCGTGAACGGACCTTGTCGACGTTCACTGACGGATCAGTGATGTCTTCGCCAGCAAGGAAAATCTGGCCGTCGTCAACGCGTTCAAGCAGGTTGGCGCAACGCAGAAGTGTGGACTTACCGGAGCCAGATGCGCCGAGCAAGACGACGACTTCGTGCGAATTGACTGCAAGGTCCAGCCCGCGAAGCACGACGTTGTCGCCGAATCGTTTGACGACGCGCTTGGCTTCAAGGACGGGCGTGCTTACGGTGTTCAAAGAAACGTGGGCTGTGGGGGTGCTCATCAGACGGTGCCTTCCATTTGTTCGCGCTGGCGCAGGCGTGCCGTGTACCAGTCAGACAAGCGGATGAAGGGGAATGACATGACGATAAACAGCAGGCCAGCAACGACGTACGAGGTGAAGTTGTACGTCATTGCCTGGTAGATCTGCGCCCCGCGGATCGCATCGACAGCGCCGAGGACCGAGATCAGGCCGACGTCTTTCTGCATTGAAATGAAGTCATTCATCAATGCCGGCGTAACCTTACGGATTGCCTGCGGGACGATGATGTGGCGCAGAGTCTGGCCATGCGTCAAGCCAAGCGAACGCGCAGCGTAACGCTGGGACGGGTGAACCGATTCCAGACCTGCGCGCAGGACCTCGGCAACATATGACGTGTAGGTGAGGATCAGCGCGACCGTGCCCAAGAACGCGACTGGGATGCGCGTTGTCGGGTTGAGTGCCGGAATACCAAAGCCAATCAGGTAGAGAACCACTAGGAACGGGACACCGCGGAAAATATCCGTGTACGCAGCCGCTAAGAATCGGACGGGGAAGAAGATCGGGCCGCCCAAAGTGCGTGCCGCAGCCAGCAACGTTGCGAAGAAGGCAACGCCGATGACGGACACCAGCAGAATCCGGATGTTCAGCCACAAGCCTTCGGCAACCTGCGGGAGCGCTTTGATGAAGTGCTCGCCTGAGAAAAAGGTTTCCTGCGTGCGTTCCCACCCGGGAGAGCGGGTGATAACGAACCACATGACCAGTGCGAAGACCAGTGTCGAGGCCATGGAGATCAGAATCGATCGTGTTGCACGCTTACGCCGATACGCGCGACGGCCGAGCTCCACGTCAGAAACGGGGAGCCCGGCCATCACGTCGGTAGCATCAGTGTTTACTGCTGGGGACACGTATTGTCCTTCGTTATCAGTGCCGGCTATCGTCCGAGCCGGCAGTCAAACTGCGGTTGACGAAACGTCACTTGATCAGCGGGACCGCGACAGTATCGGAGAGCCACTTGGACTGGAGTTTAGAAAGGGTGCCCTTGTCACGCAGGGAATCAACGGCTGCGGTGACAGCTGCGGTCAGCTTCGAACCTTTCGGCAGAACAATGCCAAAGTCGTCGCCATTGGAGGTGGCCTCGAACTGGCCGACAATGACGCCATTATCGATCTGAGCGCCGGTCATGTAGAACGCGGTCGGAAGGTCGACGACGATCGCGTCAACCTGGCCATTCTGCAGGGCAGCAAGAGTGTCGTCGGAGTTGTTGTAGATCGAAGCCTGCTTGGACAGTTGATCACCAAGCGTGTTCGTGATGAACTGCTGCGAGGTGGTGCCGGCCTGAACGCCGAACTGAACATCTTTCAGTTCTGCGATGCTCTTAGCGGAGGCAGCAGCGGAACCTTCAACAGCAACAATAGCCTGAGAGGTCGTATAGTACGGGCTGGAGAAATCAACGGCCGCCTTGCGCTCGTCCGTGATGGAGAACTGCTGAAGATTAATGTCCCAGTCCTTTGCGCCCGGAGCGATCGACGAATCGAAGGTTGCGCGGGTCCACTGGACGTTTTCCTTGCTGTAGCCGAGTTCTTCGGCGACAGCGTATGCGACGGCTGCTTCGAAGCCTTCACCGGATTCGGGAGCGTTATCGATAACCCACGGGGAGTAGGCCGGTTCGCCGGTGGCGATGGTCAGTTTGCCGGGGGTGACGGTTTCAAGCGCACCAGACTGAGTGGTAACCGATGTGGCAGATTCCGACGAGGTGTCAGCAGAACCCGAGCATGCGCCTAGGAACAGTGCAACAGACGTTGCCAGCGCGAGAGCGGAGAATGAACGGACAGAACGGCGCATCAAATGCCTCCAGTTAGCCTGATGGAAACTCAGTCGCAGTTTTCCGCGACCTCTTCAGCCTACGGGCGACCATGTACAGATTCGTCTGCAATCTTGCTTCACGGACGTTTGTGACAAGAAGATCACACGTTTTCTGCGAGTCTCCAGTCTTCGTAGGTGAATTCGGGTGAGACAACACACGTTGCCAATGCAACGCTATTGCGCGCGAACGTTCGCTGCCATGTTCCTGCTTTCACCAGGACCTGAACAGGGTTCGCCGCATCGGTGGGCACCTGCGGTGTTCCGGCCTGATTAGGTGAAGGCGATGCGGACTGGGTTCTAGCCTCGTTCCCTGTCGAAACCTGGGGTGCACCCAAGATGATGGTTTCGGGTTGGTTGCACGGCGCGTCCCCGGTTCCGCCGAACTGGATTTCGAGCGTGCCCGGCCCATGCCAGAGCCACAACTCATCGGAGCGGACGACGTGCCAGCGGGCTTCCATGCCCTGGTCGAGCAGGAACAGGATCGCGGACGCGGTCGCTCGCCGCCCACCCTCCGTTTCCACGACCGCGGGCGCTGTCCATGTTCTGCGGAACCAGCCACCCTCGGGGTGTGGCTCAAGGCAAAGAGAGTTCACGAGGTCGATCGCCTCGGTGGAAACGTCTAGCTGACCGGTCATCGGAGGCTTCCTTCGCGCGAGAACCTGACCTGACCTGCGATCACTGTTTCAACTTGGCGACCCGCGCCGTGGCGAACAACGTCTTCGATTGAGCCCGTGATGTCGGAAACAGGGACATCAATGACGCACAGGTCTGCCACCGCGCCCGCTTGAAGCTGGCCGATGCGATCCGGTCCCGTCGCAGTTCCAATGGCCCACGCGCCCCCCAATGTTGCGGCGTTGAGTAACCTGCGTGCCAGGTCGGACGCGCGATACCCCTGGTTGCGAGCGATATCGAATAGGACGGCAACATCTTCCATGACGTCCAGCGAAGGCGATGACGA
Organism: Pauljensenia sp. UMB9872; assembly: GCF_030212665.1. NCBI lineage: Bacteria > Bacillati > Actinomycetota > Actinomycetes > Actinomycetales > Actinomycetaceae > Pauljensenia > Pauljensenia sp. UMB9872. The sequence goes on from NZ_JASOER010000009.1 coordinate 14,475, forward strand.
CAGCGAGTCGGTGCCGACAGCAATCATGTTGCCCTCATTGAGGTAGGCGGCCACGGGTGGCGCATCCAAACCAATGACGCGGTTCGAACGCGGGCAAAGCGCCACGGCAGTCGAACGAGAACGCAGACGGCGACGATCATCCGCCGTCATGTACACGCCGTGCGCAACGTGGCAGTCGGGGCCGAGAACGCCCAGCTGGTCAACGAACTGCGTCGCCGAGAAACCGCCACCGCGAGCGCGCATCGCCGTGAACGACGACGAGTCACCGGTGCGCCAGAGGTCTGAGAGTTCGCCCGTGCGGCCTTCAGCCCATTCGGCTTCCGAGTGTGATTCACCGAGGTGAATGTGTAGTCGAACTCCGCGCCTGCGCGCCAAGTCGGGCAGATCGAGTAGTGGGTCAGCTTCGAGCGAGTAGGGGGCGTGTGGCGAAATGCCGACGGCAGGAGGGGTGGGCATTGCGTCGAGAGCTTTCTTGACGGTTGCGGGCCCGCGTTCTTTCCAGTCGTCGTTCGTCCAGTCCATGACCTCCCAGTAGGCGACGCCGTGTAAGCCAGCGTTGTGCAGTGCGGACGCGGCTTCGGGATCGGTCACTACGTCGGCGGCGCTGGTTGTGCCCGCTTCGAGGAGCATCTGCGCGCCGGTCGCCGCATCTTTACCCCAATCCAAACCGCCTGTGTCGTAGACGGCGTTGAACCCGCTGATCCAGTCGGGCATCCCTCTGTATTGCTTGGCACCAACTTCGGCCATTCCCGTGTACTGCAGGTGCGTGTGCGCATTCACGAGGCCGGGAAGCAAAACCCCATCAAAGTGGCGCTCTGAATATGACAGTCCGCGATCGGCCAGCGTTTCTAGAACCCAGTCGCGCGCCCCAACGTGCTCGATGCGACCATCTTTCACTGCGACAGCGCCATCCATGACGGACGGAGCGGTAATCGGGATAACCAGTCCAGCAGACCAGACTTGAACGTTAGACATGAGTTTCCTTCGCGAAAGACGTTGGCTGGGGTTTGGTCGTCCACTGCAGATCGAGCGTGCGCCGTGCGACCAGATTATCTGCATCCTCAGGCAGGGAGTGCAAGCCTGCTGGTAACGGATCGTGTGTGGGGTTCTCGTGCCTGAGCAGTTCGCGCAGTGAAGACACCTGGACGGCGAAGCTCATATCCATGATTTCGATAGCGTTACCTTCGCCGGCCGTGCAGTTAATGCACCCGCCCTTGTCGAGGATCGTGATGTGGCGGTGGGCAGCCTCGTTCCCCTGCGCACCACCTGGGAGAGCAGGATCTGTAGCCGTCGCGGGAACGCAGAGCAGACCGACTGCGCGATCATCGCTATCTACCCAAGTCCAACCGGCTTTAAGAGCCTCTGAAAGGGCAACTTCGTCGGTTACTCCACCGGATACCGTCACCACGCACGCGTCGGGCATTGCAGCCAGGGCTTCGAGGGTGATCGTGTCGCGTTCGCCGGTTGCGCTCATCACCCAATCGGCGTTCGCGCAGGCATCGAGAAGCGAGGCTGTCTGGAACCCATCCATGCGAGCACGCAGTTCGCGCACCGGATCAAGCTCCACCACCGTCACCAGAGCGCCACACGCGCGGGCAAAGCGAGCACCGCCCATACCAACATCGCCGTAGCCCACAACCACGAAACGCTGATCCCAGAGCGGAACCCCCTGTAACTGCGGATCAACGAGGTCCAGAGAAGTCAGCAAACAGGACTGGCCCGTCGCATACGCGTTATCGAAAAGAGTCTTCGAACGCGCATCATTCGATGCCATCACCGGAATGCGTAACGGAAAGCCCCGAAGCGGACGAATCCCCGACGTCGTCTCTTCCGCGGCACCCTTCAAGGTAATCAGAACGTCAGGAGCGCGCGTCTCGTCATGCGCCATGCGGATCAGATGCGATCCATCATCGAGCAGGAACTCGATCCCACTGGTCAGGAACTGGCGAGCAAGCTCTTCTTCACGCTCCGCTGTCGCGCTCGACTCCGCAAAGACGGCAAGCCCAGCCGCGCGAAGCTGATCCGCCACATCGTCCCGAGTTTCATCTGCGTGCCCAAACACGCTGACCGTCGCGCCCGCTTCCTTCAGCAGGAGAGCGAGCACCGCCGTCTTCGGCTCCAATACCAACGCGAGCCCGACATGACGACCCTGAAGAGCCCCCGTTGCTACAAGATCACTGACCGTCGCACGCGTCACCGGCATGAACGATCGCGCCCACGCCAGACGACGCTGCGCATAACTCGCATCATTCTTAGGATCATAGGGATCCCGAAGAAGCTTCCCGTCCGAATCAAGAACCTGAACGTGGGGAGGAACCTGGCGAACAACAGGTTTCTTATCCACATACATGCCAACCTGCGACGGATTCACGCGCACAACGGGCGCCTCATTCACGCCCACCACCACACTAATGTGCCCTAACGACTGCTCGTCAGCCTCTTCGGGACGTACAACCACCGCGTCAGCGGTGGCCTCGTCAACCGAATTCACAAACCTGACATGCGCGCCAAACCCCGAGAGCAACGATCCCAGTGCCTCGTACACCTCGCACCACAATGACGAGGACGCGCTCGCGGACGTCAGAATCGCAAACGAGCGGCCAGCAACCAGCAGATTCGTCGTCGCCGCAAAACGACGCACCACAACCTGCGCGATGGCACGCGAATCAGAAGAGGTCGAAGCAAAAGGACGAACATATTTCATACCAACGACGCTAGCAAGACGTAGTATCACGCACAGTCAGAGCACAAGAATTCGAACACAATCGCATAAACGTCGACAATCTCACGCGTGAAATGAGACCAGGAACGGCTTTCGCGTCGGATACGTCCCCAACAATCGGGGACAATTGAAGCATGACACTGCTTGAACCCACCGACCTATCATCCCTCGCTACCGACTGCGACCTGCGTCTTGTCGCTGTCGACATGGATGGCACTCTGCTCGACGACGACAAAAACTTCCCTGAGAGACTCTCTGAACTCCTCGACACCATGGATGAGCGTGGGATCGTGTTCGCCCCATCATCAGGACGCCAAGTATGGACGTTGCTCGACATGTTCCCCGGACGCCCCGGAATGACAGTCATCGCTGAAAACGGCGCGATCGTCATGAAAGACGGCAAGGAAGTTTCATCCAGCCCCATCGACCACGAAACCATCCACCGTGCCATCGACATGGTGCGTGACGCCGTCGCAACCGGAATCAACGGTGGCCTAGTCATGTGTGGCAAGCAATTTGCCTACGTTGAACGCACGGACGACCTATTTGTTGACGGCGTCCTGCCCTACTACCACCGCACCAAACGAATCGCCGACCAGCACGAGATCATCGACATGATCGATTCCGGTGAAATCGACGACGACATCGTGAAGCTCGCCGTCATGTGTCTTGACTCGGTGGGTCCGTTGGCTGAAGCAACACTTGCGAACTTCGCGGACACTCACCAGTACGCGGTGTCTGGAACTAACTGGGCTGACCTACAGATTCGTGGCGTCGACAAGGGTGACGCTGTGCTCGCACTGCAGAGCGCTCTTGGCGTGACGCCCGCGCAGACTGCAGCATTCGGCGACTTCCACAACGACATCTCCATGTTCAAGTACGCCGACTGGTCGTTCGCCATGGCGAACGCTCACGTTGACGTTGTTGCGGAAGCCCGATACATTGCGCCGTCCAACAATGAGGATGGTGTCGGACAGGTCGTTCGCACCCTGATAGGAGATGACTGACCTTCGCGAAGTGACCCTGACTGCGCCGGATGCGACGGTTTGGGTTTGAATCGCGTGGTTTCGTCGCGTTGGGTGTAGTTGGTGTTGTGGTAAGGCTGGTTTTCTGTTCCCGGCTGCACCTGACGCGACACTTTTGCCCTGAAATGTGCGGTTTTGTCGCGTTGGGTGTAGTTGGTGTTGTGGTTGGGTGGGTTCTCAGGCACGGGCTGCACCTGACGCGACACTTTTGCCCTGAAATGTGCGGTTTTGTCGCGTTGGGTGTAGTTGGTGACGCGCGACGAGGTGCCAGTAGAAACACGTGAGCAAAGCTGGTGCCCCACAAACACGCAACTGATGCTTCTCAAACACAAAACTGGTGGTCACGCGACATCAATCGCATGACCACCAGCTTTAACGTGTGATGGCGAGGGGCGTGAGGCTCAGCTGCGCTCTTCCAAGGAACGTGAGGCTCAGTTGCGCTCTTCCGAGGGGCTCACTTTCCCGTGAATTTCACTTCGCCGTGATCTTGTTGCGCCGGAGGCTCACTTCTCAGCGAACTCACTTCGCCGAGAGCTCACTCTTCGGTTGCGGTGTCGATCTGCTCGACGCCTTCGACCTCTTCAGGTTCGGTGGCGGGAACGTCGACAGTCGTTTCCAGGTCGGCCCAGTATTCTTCGGCCCACGGGTCTTCGATCGGCTGGCTACGCTTCCAGAGCACGTAGCCGGCGCCGGCGACGGTTCCTGCAAGGGCGGTCCATCCGATGGCGCGGAGGAAGCGGTGTTTCTTCACGATGACCTTCTTTGTCGGGGTGGTGAGAGCTACCTGCGATGCTTCGCTGGCGTGACGTGCGCGTTCAAGCAACGGTGTTCCGTCTGCTGTGAGCGCTGCGCCACCTTCGTGGACGGCTCGCTGGATACGCGGAATGTAGTCTTCGACGACCTCTTCGCGTGCCTTTTCGAATGCGGGGCGTGCGCGGTCTGCTGCGTCAACGGCGCGAGCGGTGACGTCTTCGACGAGCGGTGTTGCGCGGTCGATTGCTTCGTTCAGTGCTGCTTGGGCGCGAGGTGCTGCCCAGTCGATGCCCTGTTCGGCGAGTTCGGTGGCTTTCACTGCCACCCGTCCGGCGTGCACGGCGACTGCGTCGCGCAGTTGGAGTGCTTCGTTGCGAAGCTTCTCCGTGTCGAAGTTCGGTGTGTTGGCCATGGTCCGAATCCTTCCAATAGGTGTTGCGGTTTGTACCACGTCTTCCCATTGTGCACCGAAGTTTTGTGATCTGCACCCCTAGCGACAAAATCGGATAGCTCCAGATCATGCCTTTTGGCGCCTTTTCTGGGACGATGAAGACATGGAAGCAACACTGCACACCTCTATGGGTGATATCAACATTGAACTGTTCCCGAACCACGCACCGAACACGGTGAATAACTTTGTCACGCTGGCTCGTGGCGAGCGCGAGTGGGTTGACCCAATGACCGGCCAGAAGACGTCGCGTCCGCTTTACGACGGCACGATTTTCCACCGCGTTATTTCGGGCTTCATGATTCAGGGTGGTGATCCGCTGGGCACCGGTACTGGTGGCCCAGGCTATCAGTTTAACGATGAGATCCACCCGGAACTCAACTTCAACAGCCCCTACCTGCTGGCCATGGCGAATGCTGGTAAGCGTATGGGCAAGGGTACGAATGGCTCGCAGTTCTTCATCACGGTTGCGCCGACCCCGTGGTTGTTGGGCAACCACACCATTTTCGGTGAGGTTAAGGACGAAGAGTCGAAGAAGGTTGTCGACGCGATTGCAACGACTGCAACGGGCGCGAATGACCGTCCGGTGAATGACGTTGTTATCGAGTCGGTTTCGATCGTCGACTGAGTGTGAGGTTGGCGCATCTCGCGTTCGGCGTGGTTTCCCGCTTGGGTGATTGTTGCTGATTGACGAGGCCGCCTCCACTTGATCGGTTACGTTTTCTTCATTATGGGGCGGATGGGGGAGCGAATCCCGTGTGGGTTCGTGCGCCTGTCCGTCCTACGTGTATTACGGTAAGAGCGATTTTGGTTGCTCGTGAGCGTCGGGAGCGGGATGTTGTGTCTGGTTTCTGGCGGTGTGTGGAGGATATAGAGCATGTCGACGCCTTTGTATGGACAACGTTCGAACCCGTATGCGGCTCCTGAGTGCCCGCGTCACCCGGGTGTGCGTTCGGTGGATTATTGCAAGAAGTGCAATCGTCCGATGTGTGTTGATTGCACGGTGCGGACCGAGGTTCGTTCAGTGTGCGTGGAGTGCGCGAACGTTCGCAGGCCACGTGTTCCCAGTGGTCAGCCGGTTGTGACGTACACGCTGATTGGTATCAACGTTGCGTTGTTCATTGTGTCCTTCGTGTTGCCGTCGGTGGGGAATTGGCTGTTCTTTAACCCTGCGGTGGGTTACCGCCAGGTGTGGCGATTCTTGACGACTGCGTTCCTTCACAGCGGGTTCATGCATATTGCGTTCAATATGTTGGCTTTATACTCGGTGGGTATTGAGCTTGAGCAGGTGTTGGGGCGTACCCGGTATTTGTCTGTTTATCTGCTGAGTGCGATTGGTGCGTCGCTGTTTGTTTTGGCGTGGGTCTTGATTCAACCGTCGTCGCTTGGGACGGTGACCGTGGGCGCGTCTGGTGCTGTGTTCGGTTTGTTCGGTGCGATGTTCGTTTTGCAGAAGCAGGCGGGTATGGATACAAGGGCCGTCGTGGGCCTCTTACTTGTGAACTTGCTGATCGGTTTTATTATCCCGAATGTGTCGTGGCAGGGGCACGTGGGTGGCCTTGCCACGGGCGCATTGGCGACGTGGATTTATTGGCGTCAAGGGCGTGCAAAGCCTGGAATTACGGCGAAAAAGCAGGAACGTCAGGCCTTGTGGATAACTGTGGGTATGTATGTTGCTGCGATCGCCTTGATTGGTTTGACCTACGAAGTGATTTTCGAGGTTCTTGGATAAATTCGTTGAAATCTCGAGGTTTATGCGAGTTATCACAATCTGTGTGATTGTCTAAGTTACACGGATGTAATTTATCCCCAGGTGTGGAAACACTTGGGGATAACTCTTGTGATTGTTGAAATCTAGCGGGAAACCTTTATCAACAGGTCATCGCCAGCGGAGCGTCATCAGGAAGCCCACCATCATGATGCCCAGGCCGATCACCATGTTCCACCAGTTGATGCCGGGAATCGGGTAAACGCCCGAAGAAATGTAGTAGACCATCAACCACACAAGGCCGATTAGAAGAAGGGCAACGAAAGTCGGTGCCCACCAGCTGGGGCTCAGCGGAATACCTGCGGTCCAGGCGTTCAGATCCTGATCTTCAGGAACCTGGTGCTTCGTATTCCTGCGCTTCTTGTTCTCAGCCACGTTTCTCCTCAATTGAACTTTGGTGCCCTTGCCGACTACTTCTCGGAAAGGCATCGCAGAACGGTAACCCCTTTAGCGTAGTCTTCCAAGTAACGACAAACCAAAGTGCAACGCGGGAAGGAGGCATTGATGGCACACAATCAGGACGATTCTCCTCATTTGATTCCACCCGAGGCATCACAAAAATCCGATTCCTCGACCCCACCCGCCTTTGAACCGAGGTCGCGTTCGGAAAAGAAGGCGGCCTCGTCGATGAAACCCAAGCCCCACATTTCGCACTTCGACGGCCCCTGGCACGTGGCCCTGCGCAAGCTACGGAAGTTCGCGCCACTGTCTCCACGCGCGGCCACATCCGTTTTTATTGTCACCGCTACTTCCGGCTTGCTGTTCACCGTTTCAGCGCAGGCGAAGAACGACGCCGACAACCTCGGGCGAGATACCAACCTGATTTCGCTGGTACGAGCCTCGCAGGATGAAGTCGAAACGCTCGATTTTGAGGTGAGCGCACTGCGCGACATCGTGTCTCAATACGCCAACTCGTCCGGCCAAACGCAGACCGAGGATACGTCCATTACCTCACTGGCAGCGCAACCCGTGACCGGCCCAGGTGTGACTATTACGCTCACGGACGCACCTCAGCAGGCGATTCCCGACGGAGCTACACCGAATGACCTGGTCATTCACCAGCAGGACATTGAAGACGTTATGAACGCGCTCTGGAATGGTGGCGCGGAAGCCATGACTGTCCAAGGGGTACGCGTGACCGGACAAACAGTGATCCGATGCATTGGCAACGTGATTCTTGTTGACGGACAGTCATTTTCTCCGCCATACGTGGTGGAAGCCATTGGTGATCCGAACGCGCTCACAGAGAAGGTCAACGCAAATCCCCGTATTGTTAATTACAAGGCATACGTTGCTTTGTATGGCCTTGGCTGGGATCTGAAGACGAACAAATCCCTTCATCTTCCCGCGGCAAGCGTGAAGACATTTAACTCGTACGCACAGGTGGTGGACTAAAACATGACAAGGCGTTCCATGGCAGGCGCACATATTGCACCCCAAAAGAAGGCCTCGCCGCTCAACGTCGCTCTTGGAGTGATTGGTGAACTCTTCATTACCGTCGCCATCCTTTTGATTGGCTTCGCATTCTGGCAACTCTACTGGACGTCTTTCAAAGTTGAAGGACCTCGCCAGCAAGCGATCGAAACATACGCCCAAGCGCACGCGCCCGCTACCACAAACGTTGGTGAGGAACGCACGGATGACCCGCCGTCAATGGCGACCAGCGTTGACCCAAATCAGATCTACGGTCTTATTCATGTCCCAAAGTGGAACTGGATGAAGATTCCGTTGGCGGAAACCACATCGACATTCGTCCTAGACCAGGGTTTCGCTGGCCACTATGAGGATACCGCTCAGCCCGGCGACATCGGCAACTTCTCTGTCGCTGGCCACCGTCGCACCTACGGCAATAACTTCCGCTGGATCGACCGCCTATCCCCCGGCGACCCCGTTGTTGTCGAACTCGACAACCACTACATCACGTACACTATGGAAACCAGCGAAATCGTTGAGGCCGATGACCCGGACAACTACCGCGTCGTCGCCCCCGTGATTGATGATGTCACGTGGAGCCAGGTGCCCACTGAACGTTGGATGACCATGACTACCTGCCACCCCGAATACGGGAACTCGCAGCGTTTCATTGTTCACCTGAAGTTCAAGTCATGGACTCCTAAGGACACTGGCGTGCCCAGTGCGCTGGCGGACGAACCCGCAGCCTGATCCCATTTTCTCCGCTTGAACATTGCTTGAAAAGGACATTTGATCCACATGTACGCTTGGATTTTCCGTCATCTTCCCGGACCGACATGGTTGAAGGTTATTGAGTCGTTGGTTCTGATTGGCCTTGTTGCCTACGCTCTTCTTGAGTGGGGTTACCCGTGGGCCCAGGAATACTTAGAGTTGGGCGAAGCGTCCGTCTGACCTGTTCACCCGTTGACGCTTTCGCCGTTTCAGGTGGCGTCCGGCTGACACTTTTCCGCATACGCGCGGATGGTTCGTGCCGGTTCGTTTGATCTTCGTGTCGTTGTGACGCGGTGCCAACGTGTTCTGGCGCGTGGAATCGGCGTGATTTTATCAGGGTGGCTTAAGGGGGACGAGGCCGCGCCCGGACGGGCGCGGAGCTTGAAGCCTGTTGTAGCTGAGCGGAAATACGCCACTATGAGTGAGGCGCATAGTTAAGGTTTGCATCTGTTGATGTTGCGGTGAAAGATCCAACACTCTTCGGCGTAACTTGGCGGGGATCATGTGATCCCCGCCAGGCCTCGTCAATCAAATCCACCCACGGCGAATCGGACAACTACCCACTAGCTACCCGAGTTCGCTTGACCGGAATTGTTCGGATTAGGCGGAGCCGGCTGCGGACCCTTTGACACCGTAAGGTTCACGGTCGAACCTTGGGTGACAACAGAACCCTCAGTCGGATTCACCGCCAGAACACCGCCAGCTTCCAGATCGTTCGAGTACTGCTCCGTCACCGATGTGCGTAAGCCAAGCTCCTGCAAAGTTTGAATAACAGACGCCTGGTCGTAACCAACCAAACCTGAAGGAATCGTGATCTTGCCAGAAGACACAGTCAACGTGACCGCCGTGTCCTTACTAACCGACGTGCCAGCAGCCGGGTTAGTGGAAATCACCAGACCTTCCTTCTGGCTCGGGTCATCCGACACCTGAACGGAACCAACCGTCAAGCCCTTCGCAGCCAGAGCCTCACGCGCCTGATCCTGCGTCATACCCGTAACATCTGGAACCTCAACGCTCTTCGGGCCCGATGACAGGCTGACCTTCACGGTCGATCCCTTTTTGACCTTCGAACCAACCGACGGGTTCACCTGAGCAACCTTGCCTTCTTCCACATCCGCAGAAGCAACAGGGTCAGCGGTCTGCTCATACACAAGCCCCAGAGCCTCAATTGCCTGTTTCGCGGCATCCGGGCTCATACCCACTAGATTGTCAGGAATAACAACGGATTCAGCGCCACTCGACAACTTCGCCGTCACGGTCGAACCAACCTCAACCTGATTGCCCGACGGCGGATCAGTCTCAGCGACCTTGCCTTCTTCAATCTCGTCAGAGGCAACCGTCTCATTCGAAATCGCGAACACCAAGCCAACAGACTCCACCGCGGACTTTGCCTCTGCCTGCGTCATTCCGATCAGATTGTCGGGGACGGCGACCATCTCTTTATCCGAAGAAGCATGCGACAGTGCGTACCAAATAGCGCCCATCAGCAACAGAGCCACAACGACAAGCGCGACAATAATGCCCTTCTTCGACTTCTTTTCCGGTTCTTCCTCAAGCTCCTGCGCCGCAACGGGCGCAAAGGTCGTTGTCGCATTTGACGGGGAAGCAACTGCCGGAGGCAAGGTTTGAGTCGGCTGCGAATTCGCTACGTTTGCCGCAGCCATCGGAACCGTGTCCTCCCACACTGCAACGGCTGGAGCATTCACGTGGCCACCGCGCGACGCGCGCATCAAATCAGCCAGCATAGAGGCAGCTGACGTGTAGCGGTCTGTGCGATCCTTTGCCAGAGCCTTCATCACGACGCGATCAAGTGCCTCGGGAACATCCGGGGTGATCGACGACGGTGTGGGAGGCAACTGCTGAACATGCTGGTAGGCAACGGCAACAGCCGAATCGCCGGTAAACGGCGGACGGCCGGTCAGCAACTCAAACAGGACAACGCCGGTGGAGTACAAGTCGGAACGCGCGTCCACCTGCTCACCGCGAGCCTGCTCGGGCGACAGGTACTGGGCAGTGCCAACGACAGCGTTCGTCTGCGTCATCGTCGCCTGCGAATCGGTGATCGCACGCGCGATACCGAAGTCCATGACCTTCACCTTGCCGTCATTCGTCAACATGATGTTGCCCGGCTTGATATCCCGGTGCACCAAATGCTGCGAATGGGAGTATTCAAGCGCGCCCAACACGCCGGACACGATGGCAACGGCCTCGTTGATCGGCACCGGAGTACCGTCAGCGAGCAGTTCCTTGACCGTGTGCCCCTCGACGTACTCCATCACGATGTACGGCACGGAGATAGCGCGACCTTCAGGGCCGGTCAGCATTTCCTCGCCCGTGTCGTACACGGCCACAATATTCGCGTGGTTCAAAGAAGCAGCCGACTGCGCTTCACGCCTGAAACGCGCCTGGAACACGGAGTCTCGTGCCAGGTCAGAGCGCAGCATCTTGATTGCGACAACGCGTGATAGGCGCGTATCGAAGCCCAGGTGGACTTCCGCCATCCCGCCGCGCCCGATCAGTGAGCGAACCTCGTACCTGCCGGCTAGACGGCGGCCCATGGAGTCTGCCATGTCTGAACCTCCTTCGTGGTGGGGAGCCCGTCACTGAGAAGCGACGTGAGTGACCCGAACATGTGCTGAAGAATGAAATATGCGCCCGCGAGAATCGCGATGATTATCAGGGCAATGATGATTGCTTGGATGATGCGCCGACCCTTTGAAACAGGTGGCGCAACCACCGACCTGTTGTACTGAGTCGGAGTCGGGGGCATGGTGCTCACCGGTGGCGTATTCCGCTTCGACACGGAGTACCAGACCTGCCCGCTCGCCTGGCTCGATGGCTTCGGCCTGACCCGCTTGGGTGGTGGCGACGACAGTTTCTGCTGGCGCGTCTTCGTCTGGGGGGACGAGGCTATGGCCTGCGTTCCTGAGCGCTTGGCTGAATCGGTGGCCGAACGTTTGTCGGTGGGAGCCGGTGGTGGTGGAAGCGTCGGCGATGCCGAAGCGTGAGCCGTGTCAGCCTCTTCGCGGACGCGAGCACGTTCCTTCAGTCGTTCACTGAGCTGACGACGACGCACCGAGGTTGGATCTAAGTCCGCATCCCCCTTGTTCGATGGCATGGCATCTCCTGAGAGCGACTGTGAGTGTTCCGTCTGGGCGTTCACATTTTGAGGATCCTGCGAATCCGACTGTTGCGTAAGGGTCTGCGGATCCGTTGGAGTATCAAGGCCCGCTGGGCGTTCCAGCATTTCCTCGGGAAGACTGCGACGCTTCGTGTGACGAACTGGCGCTGCCACGGGAGACGGATGAACCTGCGTCGGCTCCATCTTCGCCTCTGGGAAGGGGTCGGGAAGCGGATGAGTTGCTACAGAAATACCCATCTGCTTTGCCGCGTTCGACAGTTCGCGGACCAGCGCCACACCAGAGTCGGGGCGCTTCTCCGGCTTCTTTTCCAAGAGGTGACAAATGACGTCAGCAAGTGGACGCGGCACGTCAGAAGGCAGGGGAGGAACAGGATCATTCACGTGCGAGAACGCAATATCAACCTGCGTCTTTCCAGTAAAGGGTCGTCGCCCGGCAGCAGCCTCGTACGCAATCACACCCAAGGCGTACAAATCACCCAACGACGTCGCGGTTTCCCCCATCGCCTGCTCGGGCGGAAGGTACTGAGCCGTGCCCATCACCATTCCCGCGGCGGTCAGAGCTGCCTGATTATTCGAGCGCGAAATACCAAAATCGGTCAGCTTCACGATGCCGTCGGGGCGCACCAGAATATTCGCGGGCTTAATATCACGGTGGACAACCCCGGCTTCCGACGCTGCGCCGAGCGCCATCGCGACCTGCATCAGCACGGGGACGAGGTCCTGCGTGGCAATGCGATGACCGTCCTTCAAGTAGTGGTTGAGGGGCTTGCCTTCAACCAGCTCCATGACGATCCAGCCGCGACCATCCTGCTCGCCAGAATCCTGCACGTTCGCAATATTCGGGTGCTGGATACGCATCGCATTATTCGCTTCGATACGCAGACGCGACAAGGACAACTCTTCGCCAGAGAACTCCTGGCGCAATACCTTTGCGGCCACCATGCGACCGGTCACCTGATCGCGAGCCTTCCAGACCTCGCCCATGCCACCTTGAGCAATCGGCGTGAGCAGCGTGTAACGACCGCCCAGCTTCTTGCCTGCTGAATACTTTGCGGAAGAACTCATTGGATACCCGCCTCTAAAAGCGCACGAGCAATTGGGCCGGCAACGGTTCCACCGTGAGGAGCTGGATCCGTATCGTCACCCTCGACAAGGACAGCGAAGGCAATCTGCGGATCGTCAGCGGGAGCAAAACCCACCGCCCAGGCGTTCGCGCGTCCGTTAGTGCCCGTTTCCGCCGTGCCGGTCTTCGCCGCCACGGAAATGCCATCGAGCGCCATGGATGTGCCCGTGCCATACGGCTGATTGACAACACCCTTCATCATCTCGGTCAGTTGCGTCGCAATATCGGCACTAATCGGGGTGTGCAACACAGTCGGGTTGGTCTCGGATTGGACAGCTAAATCAGCATCTACAACCTGCGACACCAAGTAGGGCGCCATCATCTGACCACCGTTAGCGATCGTCTGAGCAATCTCAGCCATTTCAAGTGGCGTCACCTGAACTGAATACTGACCGATAGCGCTCATCGCCAGCTGGGCCGCGTCCGTCGTTTCAGGGAAAACCGAAGGAGTCACAGCAAGCGGAATCGACTGGGACGCGCCGAAACCGAAACGCGAGGCCACATCGGCAAGCTGATCGTGAGAAAGCGACTGCGAGGCAAGAATGAACGACGTGTTGCATGATCGTGCAAACGCTTCAGCCAACGTCGGATTCCCATCGCCACACGTCGAAGACTCAATGTTCGACACCGTCGTCTGAGTTCCGGGAAGCACTGTTGAAACGGGGGATTCCACATTCGTGGATGGTGAAGCGACACCATTTTCGATCAGAGCGATTGACGTCAAAATCTTGAACGTCGAACCGGGCTCATAGCGACTACCCGCGATCGCACGGTTCGATAGGGGCTCGTTCGGATCTTCCGTCAGAGCCTTATACGCGTCATTCACCGCCTCGGAATCGAAGGCGGCCAGAGAATTCGGGTCATAGCTGGGAGATGAATACATCGCCAAAATCGCGCCGGTCTTTGCATTCAACGCCACGACGGCGCCCTTGCGGTTACCCAACTGATCAGCGGCAATCTGTTGAAGGGTCGGATCCAACGTCAGCACCAAGCCACCGCCCTGGCGAGAAGCGCCCGTAAACAGGTTGTGAAGACGCTGACCAAGAAGAGCCTGAGACTGTCCGTCCAATGTCGATTCAGCGGCCGACTCAAGCCCGGTTGCCTGCGAAAATGCGGACGAGAAATACCCGGTTACCGAAGCATAAAGCGGACCCTGAGAATAGGAACGCTGGAAACGATTAGAGCCCTCAATCTTCGTCGACGATGCAATCGCCGAACCCGCAACAATGATCGGACCACGATCCGTTTCCGCCGCGTGCAAAATAGTGCGTTCATTACGCCCATCGGCGTTTAAAGACGGAGCCTGAAGGAACTGATTGTTCGTTGCAGCCAAACCAAGCAGAGCAAACATTGCGAAGATGATGATGGACAAGCGACGAATCTGATGGTTCATGCGTTCACCTCACGTGCAACAGACGGTTGGATACCTGAGTTCCACGGAGCAGGTGTGGCGGCGGGACGACGAGCAGCATCGGACACGCGAATCAACAGCGCGACAGTCAACCACGACGACACCATTGACGAGCCACCGGCTGCCAAGAACGGCGCCGTTAGACCCGTGAGCGGGATCAGGCGAGTAATACCGCCCAACACCACGAACAGCTGAATTGCCAGCGAGAAACTCAAACCCGTTGCCAGTAGCTTCCCGAAACCGTCACGAACGGAAATGGCGGCACGTAAACCGCGTTCAATCAGCACCAGATACAGCACCAGAATTGCGACCAAACCGGTCAAACCCAATTCTTCGGCAAACGACGAAAGAATGAAGTCAGAATTGGCAAGAGGAACCAACTGTGGGTAGCCACGACCCCAACCGGTCCCCATCAAACCGCCCGATGCCTGACCGAACAGCGACTGCACCAGCTGGAACGACCCGCCCGTCTGCTCATAAACCTCGGGATCCAACGCGTTCAACCACACCGAGAAACGATTCGCGACGTGCGGGAATGCCTTGACTGTCAGCGCAACAGCGGGCACGAACATGACGAAACCGATGACTAGCCACGACACTCGATTCGTTGCCACGTACAGCATCGCCACGAACAGGCTGAAGAACAGGAGCGAGGTACCAAGATCGCGCTGCAAAACAAGAATCGCAATACCGATCAACCAGACAACCAGAATCGGACCCAAGTCGCGGGCGCGAGGCAATCGCATTCCAAGGAACTGACGTCCACCAATCGCAAGATTGTCACGATTCGTCACCAAGTAGCCGGCAAAGAACAGTGCCAGCGTGATCTTCACCAGTTCGCCGGGCTGGAACGACATCGAACCAATGCGGATCCAGACTCGTGCCCCGAACGTTTCGACACCGAGCCCCGGAATCATCGGGAGCAGTAGCAGGATCAAGGACAGGACACCGAACGTGTACGTGTAACGACGCAACGAACGATGGTCCTTCAACACGATCAGAATCAACGCGGCGACAGCAATTGCGATGCCCACAAACATCAGCTGACGCATTCCGACGGTCGCCTGAGCAAGCGCATCGTAGGACATATCCAAGCGATAAATCATCGCCAAACCCAAGCCGGTGAGCGCTACCGCAATCGGCAGAATTACGGGGTCAGCGAAGGGTGCTAGGAAATGCATCCCCACCTCGGCAACAATCGCAATCGCCAGCAAAATACCGGCGTGCATCGCAAGATTGTCGGGCAACTCACCCGTGCGATTAATGTTGGTCAGAACATATCCGCCAATACCGACTGCCAAAGCAACCAGCAAAAGAATAATTTCAAGAACGCGACGAGGCTTCGCGGGAGCAACGGTCACAAGAGCCATCAGTGACCACCCGTCAAACTGTTATTCGTCGAACCTGATTGAGCCCCCGACTGTCCTGAGGACGCGGATTGAGCGCTATCGCCAGACTGAGAGTTATCAGCGTTCAGTGCAGACTTAAAGTTCTTCTTGTTCAGGCGCAACTGATCAATGTATTGATCGATCTTCTTACGCGACGAACGCAAAACAGGATCCTGCAGGCGTTGACGGTCCGCATCGGTCAACTCAGCCAACGAAAGATCCGTGACTTCGGCGGCGTGCGAAAACTTCCACGGTCCCAACGACTGCGGAATGCCCTGGTAGATAACGACGTAGCCATCCTGGCCGATCACGTAATACTGGCTCTGCGTCCACGACCAACCAAGCCATCCGCCAACACCGAGCAGAATAGCGACAACAAGACCCAAAAGCGGGGCGAACCAAGCGCGACGCTTCGTCTGATCCTCGCCGTCATCTTCGTCAATCGCCAAACGGCGTTGCTTCCGCAAAGCCGCCGCGCGCCCAGCCGCACCCTCGCCACCGCGAGAAGCAGCATGACGATCAATTGCCGCCGCGCCCACAATCTGGGGAGGCCCAACCGGATACGACCCGGGCTCGACAATGTCAGCAACAACGCACGTGATGTTGTCAGGGCCGCCCGCGCGAAGCGCAAGGCGAATCAACTCTTCAGCGCACTCACCGGGATCATCAATTTCGGCAAGAACAGCACCCAACGTCTCGGGAGACACAACACCCGACAGGCCATCGGAGCAAAGCAACCAACGATCGCCGACAACCGCTTCGCGGATCGTCTCATCCGGAGTCACATCCGCCTGAGAATCACCCAAAACACGCAAAACAACATTCTTATTCGGATGATGTTCTGCCTCTTCAGGCGTGATTTGACCGGACTCCACCAGATACTGAACGAACGAATGGTCCGTTGTTACCTGCGTCAGAGTCTCGCCACGCAGAACATAGGCGCGCGAATCGCCGATATGAACCATCGCCAACTTATTGCCCGAACGCATCAAAGCAATACACGTCGTCCCCAGACCCTCAAGATCCTTGTCTCGACGAGAACGATCCGACAGTTCATCGTGCGCATCCATCAATGCTTCGCGAAGCAACGGCAACATCTTGTCCGCAGGATACGAATCTGAATCCAGAGGAACAAGATGCGCAATCGCAACGCTTGACGCAATATCGCCACCGGCAGGACCACCCATGCCATCGGCTAAAACAAGCAGGTTCGGACCAGCATAACCAGAATCCTGGTTATTGCTTCGAACCAACCCAACGTCAGAACGGGCCGCGCAACGGAATTCAATCGGGGCAGTTGCCATCAGTTCACCAATTCAAACGTGGTCTGCCCAATACGCACAACATCGCCCGAATGAAGCAGACGAGGCTCGCTCAGACGCTCATCATCAACGAAGGTGCCATTACGGCTACTCAAATCCTCGATCCACCAGCCTTGCTCAGAAGGCTGAAGGCGAGCATGACGCCCCGACGCGTACTCATCCTCAAGCACAAGCGTCGATGCGGGCGAACGCCCAATCACAATCGGTGTCGTTCCCAACGGAAGAACAGTTCCCACAAGCGGGCCACCCGTCAGCAACACGTTCCGTGGCACATCGGGCTCAGAGTTTCGAGCCTGGCGACGGCCTTTTCGATTCTCTTTACGACGCTGATCAGCGGCCTTTCTGCCCTTACCGCGCGGGGTAACAACCGTGCCAAACACGTCACGACGCAACGTATTCACGGCACCCAATACGAGCAACCACAGTAGAACCAGGTACCCGATCCTAAAAACCGTAAACGCGAGATCCGAGGTCATTCATCACCCCCCGTTTCCGGGTGAGTCCAAAAGTCGATGACAGTACGACCAATCGTCAGCTGGTTACCATCCAGCAGGGTCGCAGCATCAATCTTGTGGCCCTCAACAAACGTGCCATTCGTGGAACCAAGATCAGTAGCAATCACACCGGTCGGCGTGATCCGCAGTTCAAGGTGACGGCGCGAAACGCCGGTGTCGGCGACGATAATATCGGCTTCGGTACCGCGACCAATCACCGTCACGGGCTCCGTCAGTAGCCAACGCTCACCATTCACCTCAATGATCGGGTGCTCAGGCGAAGGAGACGAGGCAGTCGCTGGCGCGACACTCCCACGCTTATTCGAAGCCTCGACGCGCAACTTGCCTGCCTGCTCCTCGTCATCCTCGCGGAACTCAACGCTTACCGGGCCAAGCAGGGCGTACCCATTGTCCGCAGCATACTCGGTCGCCTGCGTTGCAAATTCGTCCGCAAGAACACTTAAGTCAGCTTCCAACGAATCCAAATCAGCCGGCGTAGCAAACACCGTGAAATGATTCGCCGCGATTGTGCGCTCCGTTGACAGCTCCTGCGCCGAATCGTCCATCGCGCGACGAATCGCCGAGTTCACATCAACCGCTTTAATGCCGGAACGAAAAACCTTCGAAAAGGCATCGTTGACACCACGCTCAACTGCGTTCTCAAAGCGATCAAAGATGCTCATGCTCGGTACTCCTAGGGACAGGCGGTATTGGACGCTTTTCTGGCGGTTGATCGCCGAGATATCGACTCTCTTCCAACGGAAAAACGTTTCGCGTGAGCGTAAATGCACACACGTAACACAGACAGTTTAACCGTCAACGCGAAAGTGAGGGTTTTTTGCGGACGCTTCTGCGCGATTTCTAGGGTAAATCCGGGGGTGAAACGAAAGGGCCCTGGCAACCGTGCTGGTTGCCAGGGTCTTTGTCAGTTGTCTTGAAGGAGGGCCCTTAGAAGTCCCAGTCCTCATCTTCAGTGTCGACGATCTCGCCAATCACGTAGGAAGAACCGGAGCCCGAGAAGAAGTCGTGGTTCTCGTCAGCGTTCGGCGACAGGGCCGCCAGAATTGCCGGGTTCACGTTCGTTTCATCGGCCGGGAACAGGGCCTCGTAGCCGAGGTTCATCAGCGCCTTGTTCGCGTTGTAGCGCAGGAACTTCTTCACGTCCTCGGTGAGGCCGAGCGGATCGTAGAGGTCCTCGGTGTACTGCTCCTCATTCTCGTAGAGCTCGTAGAGGAGAGCGTAGGTGTAATCCTTGAGTTCGTCGCGGCGCTCGGGAGAGGACTCGGCGACGGCGAGCTGGTACTTGTAGCCGATGTAGTAGCCGTGAACAGCTTCGTCGCGGATGATGAGGCGGATCAGGTCAGCGGTGTTCGTCAGCTTAGCGTGTGCCGACCAGTACATCGGAGCGTAGAAGCCGGAGTAGAAGAGGAAGGACTCGAGCATCGTCGAGGCAACCTTGCGTTTCTCCGGGTCGTCGCCTTCGTAGTAGGACTTCACGATTTCAGCCTTGCGCTGCAGGGCCTCGTTCTCTTCCGACCAGCGGAAAGATTCGTTGATTTCTTCGGTCGACAGCAGGGTCGAGAAGATCGACGAGTAGGACTTCGCGTGCACGGACTCCATGAACGCGATGTTTGTGTAGACGGCTTCCTCGTGCGGAGTGCGCGCGTCGGGGATAAGGGAGACCGCGCCGATCGTGCCCTGGAGCGTGTCGAGCAGGGTGAGACCCGTGAAGACGCGGTTCGTCATCAGCTGCTCGTCCGGATGCAGGGTTTTCCAGGACTGAATGTCGTTCGACAACGGCACTTTTTCAGGCAACCAGAAGTTGCCGGTGAGGCGATCCCAGACCTCGAGGTCCTTCTCGTCCTCAATGCGGTTCCAGTTGATCGCTTCAAAAACGGGCTGAGTGCTCACTGGTCTTCTTTCAATCCGGGGTGTGCTTCGTATCCAAGCGCGGACGCTTGGGGGTATGGACATAGCCTACCCGCGATGTGGGTGGGTAGGTGAGGTGGGTAGGCGACCGATCTTGTGAGATCGGCCAGTTGCGCACAAATCGAGTGTGCGCCAATCGACGAGGCCGCCTGCCGATCTTGGCTCTGCTCTTATCGCAGGTGGAGCCAGGGAGTCGGTGCTCAGTCACGTACCAACTCGAAAAGGTGGTCGATAACGTTCGTTCCGGACGCGCGCAGGCCGTCGTGCTGGTACTCGTTCGTGATCCACGTGCGTGCGCCACGGATTGTCGCCGCGGTGTCGAGGGACAGTTCACGAGGCACAAACATGTCGTCGTAGTAGACGGATGCTGCGACCGGGACGGTGTTTTGAGTCAAAACCTCGGGAATGTAGACGGCCGGCCAATCCGTGCGTGTCGCCAGAATGTCGCAGGCTTTCGCGAACGGGCGGAGGAACGGATCCTCGTCGAAGAAACGGCGCATCATGTGCTCGCCGGTCAGGTAGTAGGGCTCAGATTCGTCGAGCGGATCGGCATCCTTAGCGAAACCGGGGATTTCTTCGGCTAGACGGTCGGCGGACCAGTTCGTTGTCGTACCAGCCAGGTCGGGGGTCGCACCCGCATAAATTGTTTCGTGCAGAACCGCGTACATGGGGGTGCCTGCAATTTCCGCCGCGATTCCTTCGAGGAACTGGTGTGACAGGCGACGCCGTCCTCGCACCGTCGTCCACGGGCCTTCGAGCAGATAGTGCAACATGTCTGTGCGCGTTGTTGTTCCCAGGCCCATGCCGATCATGCGGAATCGTGCGGGGCTCAGACGTTCTCCTGTTGGCAGCAGCTCTTCGGTGTCGCGCAGGTGAGCGGCGATTTCACGGATCGTGCGCTCGTCGGATGCGTAGCGTGAGAAGTAGGTCTGGTTACGCTTCGCCGTGGCGGCGTATGTCCGGCGATAGATTTCGTCGACGTGTGTAAGGCCCGGCAAACCACCCGTAATGAGTGACTTTTCGAGGCCCTCAGGGGCGAGCGACAGATAAGCGGTCGTGATGAATCCGCCAAAGCTCTGGCCCAGAGTCGACCACTGTGCGTCGCCAGCCAGCTCACGGCGAACATGCTCGGCATCCCAGACAATCTGATCCTGGCGGAAAAGCATCAGGTAATCAGCCAACGCCTGATCGTTGATGGACCCATCCGGGTTATCGAAGCGACCAGACTCCACCAAACTGCGCGCATCAAGGCGCCCCGACTGGCCCGTGCCTCGTTGATCTAACAGAACCAAGCGGTGGTCGTCGAGCAGACGCCCAAGCCAGCCATCGCGGAAGTCACCCGAACGAGGCGCGCCAAAACCGGGACCCCCCTGCAAATACACCAGGTAGGGGAGGTCTTCGCCACCGGGTCGGATCACCTCACGCGCGAAAATCTCGATCGTTTCCAGCGTCTGCGGAGTCGACGCGGGTGCGTTCAGCGTCTTCCGGTGATCCAACGGGACGACGAAACGGTGTTCATTGACGGTACAAGAGTGCTGAATATACGAGTTCACGAGCATGAACCCACTGTATCGCGGGCGGGCGATCCAATTCGCATACCCGCAACGATGTCAGTGAACCGAGAGCAAGCTGGCTCTTTACGGGAGTGCGGTTGCAGGCTGGACATCACTCAGCAATTTTGCGCATGGGTCGCTACTGCTCGTTCGAGGGGCGCACTGTTGACGTCAGTGTGGCCGTCTCTTAACCTTTCAGGGTTGTCTGATGATGAACCAGGCTCAGCCCACGCGAATTCTCACTTGGCTCCCAGACCGACAGCTCAACGCTGGCGCCGTTCTTCCATCGCATTTCGTAGCGAACAAGCCAAGCGCTTCCGGCGGGAGTCACCGTCATGCGACTGATCTTCGCGTCGAGGGGAACAGGGCCCTCCAACGTCGTGGTCACGTTCCCGTTCGGCCAAACGCGCGTGCAGTCCGGGGCTACGATCTGCTTTAAAACCGATGATTCTCCTGTAAGCCAGGCGGTGAGGAACACTTTTTCATTCTCAATCAGACGCGACCTGTTGTTCGATCCGGAACCGTCACGCATCTCCATGAAAGAAGAGTCAGAAGAAGAAACCGACGGCTCCGCGACTGCGCTCGCGGAATCATCGCCGGAATTACCGGTCTCGTTGGACTGCGTAGCAGGAGTTTCTCCCCCACTACCAGCAAATCCGGGGCCAGGCTTGGGGATGCGACCCGCCTGGTATTCCTCGGCGCATCCGCGCGCGAAGTTGTCGGCGAGCTCGTTCATGGTGTGCCCGGCGTGCCCTTTCACCCATTCGAAGGTTACGTTGCGCCCAGCGATAACACGGTCAATTTCTTGAATCAGTTCAAGGTTCTTGATCGGCTTCTTATCGGCCTTCGCCCACCCGCGCTTCTTCCACCCGTGCATCCACGAAGAGACCACGTTGATCGCGTACTGCGAATCGGCCAAGATATGGAGTTCACAGTCAGCAAACCCAGCGGCTTCCGTGGCCTTCAACAGCTCAAGAACAGCGGTGAGCTCACCCAGATTGTTCGTCCCCGATTCCCAGCCACCGGCATCCCAGCAAGTGGCGTCAACAACCCACGCCCAGCCGGTGGGACCAGGATTCCCAAGTGAAGAACCGTCAACGGCAGCAACGATACGGTTACCCGCAGGCGTCATCGCTGATCACCAGCCTTGTTCATTGCTTCGGATGCTTCAGACGTACCTAGTTCCGATGCTGCGGGTTCGCGAACTCCGACCTGCCCGAGCGCGAAAGCGAACTCTTCGGCGCGAGCCTTCCAGCGCCCTTCACGGCCAGACGGCCCAGCATGACCCGCAACCATCTGAGTACGCAGAACAATCGGACGCGAGGCGGCAAGGTCAGCATCCGTGTTCTGCCCTGACGCTTCTCGTAGGCGTTGGACCCACTTGGCCGGCTCAACAAATTCAACGCGTGTGTCATTCACCGACGTTGTTGCCATAACCGCTGGCAGAGCGACGTTTTCTGGCACGTTCTCGTACGGCGTGTAGCCCTTCATAATCCGGAAGATCTCCGGGCTTTCAATGGGGTTACCCCACTCTTCCCATTCACCGACCGTCAAAGGAAGACTCGGATCCAAGATTGTCGTCAGAGCGTCGACGAAAGGAACGCCAGCGATCACCGTTCGGTACAGGTCGGGAGCCATATTCAACACGGCACCCATCAACAGACCACCGGCACTTCGTCCCTCAGCAATGAGGCACCCGGGAGTAACCCACCCTGATTCGACCATCCAACGCCCAACGTCAATGAAGTCGGTGAAAGTATTTACCTTCACGGCTTCCTTCCCATCGTCGTACCACGCGCGCCCCAGTTCACCACCACCGCGGATATGCGCGATCGCAAACACCACACCGCGCTCAAAGATTGGCAGGCGGAGTGTCTCAAACTCGGGGTCATAGGAGACTTCGTACGACCCATATCCCAATTCCCACCCGGGATGTGTGCCGTCAGGTCGCACATCAACCCCGTGAATCAACGTAACCGGAATCGGAGTCTTCCCATCGCGAGCTGTTACCCACACACGCTCTTCCACCATCGTGGACGGATCCCAGCCGGGAGCCTCCGCGACCTTCAGCAACGTCGTTCCACCGCTGAACGGATCAACTTGGATTGTTGTTTCCGGTTGAATCTGCGACTGAACACGCACGCGGAAGAAACGGTCATCAAAGCGTGGTCCCTCGACGGAGTTGATCGTGCGCACCGGAGCCTTTGCTTCCACGAAGTGCCCGTCGCCCCAGAGTTCGCACAGTTCGTCGCTCGAAAGGGGACGAGGCCGGGCATCCCCGCTGACGTCAACAGCCGTGTTTCGGGTCCGGTACTCCACTTGTGTCAGAGCATTTGAACGCATAGAAAGCACACAGAACGATGCCCTGGCTTCCACTTCGAGCAGGCGTTCGCCTGCGCCTGCTTCGCGCACAGTGACCCACGTTGACGGTGGAGCAAAAGGCACAGGTTCACCACCCTCAATCGCTGATCCAGACTCGCGATTACCAAGAACAGCGCGCGAATAGTCAGCATCGACGGGAGTTGCCAGCGACACAAGATCAGACGGATAAGAGGCAACGGCAAGCGTGCCCTCTTGCGACAGAGCAGTGTGCACCAGAAGTAGGTGATCGCCAGCAGAATCCACCGCCACCATCACACGCTTTGCCAGACCGGTTATCGAGACCGGGCGCGTTGACGGATAATCCGGCAACCACACCCATGCCTGACCAGACGTCGACGACATGGAATGAATGAGGACATGGAACGGGTCCCCACCATCGGAAATCCCCATTTCAAAACGCTCGTCAGGGTCAACCAGAAGCAAACGATCCTGATCGCGACCGGTGCCAAGCTGGTGCCACCAGACTTCGCACGCGCGCCACGCGTCATCGACACCCATGTAAATAAACGAAGCGGAATCCGCTGCCCACGCCAGCCCATAACCAGCGTCAACCACGGCTTCATCAACGATTTCGCCAGTATCGGCAACCTGAACAACCCACGTGAAGCGCTCATCGCCAGCAGTGTCCCGCGCCCACGCGATCAAGCGACCATCGGGACTTGGCTGAATATCGGCGACCTTAAAGAACTCCTGTCCCTTTGCCAGAGCGTTCTCGTCCAGAATCAGCGTCTCGCCAGGAAGAACATCATCAACACTGGGCTGAGGCGGAAGAGCAGACGCGTCAACAAGGCCCTTGCGATCAGCCGGCACACGATGATGCGTCGCATACGAATCGCCCTTATGCCACTTGCGGAAATACCAATAGTCACCGTCCAAAACGGGAACCGAGACATCGTCCAGAGCCGTATGCCTCTTCACCTCGGCTGCAATCGCTGTAGCCAAGGACTCAGTTGCCTTACACACTTGATCCGCCCAGCGATTCTCTGCATTCAGGTGCGCGACCACATCAGCATTCGACTCATCGCGCAACCAATCCCAGCCATCATCAAAATGATCGCCGTGAATATCGCGGACGCGGTAGCCAAATCGACGTTCGGCCACGGGTGGAAGGGTGAATGTGCTCATGCACAGACTTTAACCCGCACCATGCACAAATGTTTTACGTGCTCCCGCACGGGTAAATGAGCCTGCGCCTCAACAAATGAAAACCTCGGAAACTCGTGCCAAAATACACGCCCCGAGCCCAGAACGTCGAGCATGGCCTCGTCAATAAAATCCGCAGAGCTACGACAAATTTGCGAGCGTCAACCGTGAGCGCACATGCTGGACCTCGGCGAGCATTTCGAACCGGGCGGGCATAGTCTGCAAACGTGCCTGAAATGTAAGAAACCACCGTTCCCACGCTGACGAATAGCATCACTGCCGTTGCCCTCGTCTTCGAAGGAGGCGGGTTTTGTGCTCCGGGCTGCACCTGACGCGACGTTTTTGCACCAAAGAGCCTAGATTTGTCGCGCTAGGTGCAGTTCGTGCAGTTCCAAGCAACGCGCAGATGAAGCTTTACTGTGAGAGTGCCTGATTGTTTGTGTGTGGAGAGGTTGGGTTTATAAGTACTCCGCGAATCGGTCTGGGTATGTTACGGCTAGTTGGTTGATGGCGTGTTTCCAGCTGTTGGTTTGGCTCCTTCAATATGTCCGTTGCCCTCAATATCGCGTTTGGCTTTCTTCGGGCGTTGGGTAGCGCGCGTTTATCTTCTATGGTGCAAATCATCAGCCAAAGCGTTTTCAGCGTGGCGATATCAGTTGGGGAACTGATGGCGGGAACTGCAGAAACGGCACGAACCGCTCCCACGCAACCTGCGAAAAATCGACGAGGTTCGGGCTTGAACAAAACTCGGGGTGCATCCGAATGGATGCACCCCGAGCCCCGTCACGGAGCCGTGTTACTCAGTCGCCAGTGCCTCCACGGGAGAGACCTTTGCAGCCTTGCGTCCGGGTAACCACGAGGCAATCAAAGCGGCCAGCACGGACACAGCAACAACCGCAATCAGTGTTCCCCACGGCATGACGATTGCAATGGTCACGTCCTCCAAAGGCATGGCGTATGTTCCCGCGATTCCAAAGATTATCCCCAGAATCACACCGATGGTTGACCCAGCCAACGCGATACAGACAGCTTCGACACTCAGCATCGTCTTAATATTCCGGCGGGTCATACCAAGAGCGCGCAACAGACCGTTCTCGCGGGTGCGCTCGGCAACCGACAGGCTGAGCGTATTCGTTACACCAACCAGTGCAATCAGAACTGAAATACCGAGCATTCCGATCACGACCAGTAGGACTTGATCGATCGCCCGGTTGTAGGTTTCGCGTTCAAGAGCGGTACCGTTCACCGAGTACTGGTCGTTGAGCGACAGCAGAGCGGACTGTACTTCGGTAGCACTCGCTTGGTCGTCCAGCTTCACTTGAATCGTGCTCACACCGGCTGATGAATCCAGTGTGCTGAGGGCGTTCGCAGAGATTGAAACGTAGTCAACCGGGAAGTGTTCGTCGATGAGAGCGGTGAAGTCCGCACACTTTCCGTTCGAGGTACACACCTGAACCGTGTCTCCGGTCTTCACTGTGCTGCTCGAAAACTTTGCGGTCGAATCATCCAATACGTCAACCGTGGAGTGTGCGACCGGATTCAAGTCGGGCACGCCGTCGATGAAGACATCAAGCGAATCGGTCCCCGCTGTCATCGTTCCGCTGGTCCCGTGAATCTCAAGCGCCGCGACAACACCTTGTGTCCCAGTGACCTCCGACAGAGCGGATGCGGGTAGCTCACCGCTGACAGACTGCACGGTCAGATCGTAAGGACGAGCAGAATCAACCTCGGAAGTGAGCGTCTGACGCATTGATGCTGCGCCCACACTCATCATGGTGATCAGGGTGACGCCAATGGCGATAGCAACACCTGTTGCTGCGGTGCGACCAGGATTGCGAACAGTATTTTCGCGTGCCAGCTTTGACGTGGTTCCCCGTCCAAGACTGCCCCACAGACGTGCCAAGGCCGGGATGAAAACGATCGATGCGCACATCATGGCGACTAGCGCGACCATCCCGGAAAGGAATGCAACCAGGAAACCGCTGGTTGACCCACGCATGAAAAGGCCAACACCCATACCTGCGAAGGCAAGTGTCGCAATGATGAGCGAAAGAATGAAGAACACGCGATGCGACTTCTGCGAGGACGCGGTTTCCGCTTGATTACCCAGTGCCTCGATCGGAGACATGCGAGCAATCGAGCGTGCGGGGCGCAGGTTCGCGGCGATGGTCATCAGCGTGCCAGCTGCCCACGTTCCCGCCAGAGCGATCGGCGAGGCAGCCGAGGCAACTGCGTCAGAGAACGAGACAATCTCGAACCCGTTCAGGATCGCAAACCCACCCAATGCGCCCACGGCGGTACCGACCGCCGACGAGATCAGGCCGATCAGTGCGGCCTCGCGCATGACCAACGACCGAGTCTGCTTCTTTGTTGCGCCAATGGCGCGTAGCAGGGCGAGCTCGCGACGCCGCTGAGTCATTATCACCTGGAAGGTCGTCGCAACAACGATAATCGCGACAATCATCGAAATCACGGGGAAAATCAGGAATATCGCTGTGAGTGCTGCTGACCCGACGGCCAGTTTCTCAAGATCTCTTTCGTATGCCGCGTGGCCGGTCATTACTGTCAGACCGGTGTCATCGAGTGTCGTTGTCAGCGTGTTCACCAGCTTTTCTTGCTCAGCAATCGACGGGGAGGCGCTCGATGAGGCAACCAGAATGCTGGTCGTGTGCTGCGAGTGATTGGACGCGGCAACCAAGCCGTCCGGTGTCATTATCGCAACACCTTGGCCCGTCGGCCCGGTTTTCACCAGACCCGAAACGGTCAGGCTGGTCTTTGGAGCAGAAGCATCCTGCGTGTACGAGGCGCTTGCTTGAATCGTGTCGCCTACCTTCACGCCAAGGTTGTTGGCGGCGGTCGTGTCGAGGAAGATCTCAGTGTCGCTGTTCGGAAGGGCACCTTCTGTTACTTCACTGCGGTGGAAAGGTTCCGGCTGGGTAGCGCTTGCCATGCGAACCGTCCGCTTAGCGCCATTCGACAGATTTAGGAATGCCATCTGTTGCGGTGCAATTGCCGTGACACCGTTGGTTGCCTTCAACTGATCGGTGACCTCTAAAAGATCCGAGTGGCCGGCATTGTAGAACTCGTCAGTAGCTTCGACCACCGCGGCAGCGCCTTGGTAGGAATCGCGCGCACTCGCGGTCAGCGATGCGGTCATGCCGTTGCCGAGTGCCAGGAACACCATGATGAACGCGGTTGAAATCGCGACGGCGAGGCCGGTCGCCACGTAGCGACGACCGTGCGTCTTCACGTTGGCGCGAAGCAAGTGGCCAAGGGTTCCACGTGACGTGGAAGCGTCAGTACGAGGCTCGGGTGTAGGGGCGAAATCGCCCGGCTGTTTAATGGAGCTCATCGTGCAGCCTCGCTCAGCTGAGCTTCGGTCGGCTTGGTCAGATCGGCACGGATCTTTCCGTCGCGCATCACCAGGACACGGTCGGCAATCAGAGCGGCGTTTTGATCGTGCGTCACCATGATGACGCTCTGTCCCAGCTGATCAACGGTGGCGCGAAGAAGGTGCAGGACCTCGCGCGAGGAAGCGGAGTCCAGGTTGCCGGTCGGTTCGTCGGCGACGATCACTGCTGGCTTCGATGCGAGCGCACGGGCAACGGCGACGCGTTGCTGCTGGCCACCAGACATTTCCTGTGGGCGATGCTTCAGGCGATTCCCGATACCGAGCACGTCGACGATCATGGAGAGCCAACGGCGGTCAGGTTTTTGTCCGGCCAGGTGAAGGGGAAGCTCAATGTTCGCACGCGCATCAAGGGTGGGAACAAGGTTGAAGCTCTGGAATACGAAACCGATGCGGTCGCGACGAAGACGGGTCAACGCGTCATCATCCAGTTGCGACAGGGTTTTACCTTCGATCCGAACCTCGCCACTGGTCGCCAAATCGAGACCGGCAAGCATGTGAAGCATGGTCGACTTACCTGAGCCTGACGGACCCATAATGGCGGTGAACGTGTGCTCGTAAAAGTCGACGCTGACGTCGTCAAGCGCTGCGACGCGCGTATCGTCTTGACCGTAAATCTTGGATACGTGATTAAGAGCGACAACGGGCGTGGACGATGAAACGGATGAGACTGACTGAGATTGTGGAAGTGGAATACTCATGCTTCAACTGTGCGCCGAACAGCGAGCTACGCACTATGAGGGAAGCGCCCATTTCCACCCCCATTTTCTTGTGGGGGATATCCCCGATTAACCTCGAATAGAAGGGGGTCAGTCCTCTTCCAAGGAGTCGGTGGCGACAATACTGAGTCCGCGGAAACGGTTGATCGCGGCCCCAATGTCGACGCGTCGCGGGCGAGCCAAGAATGCCGGGTATGAGCGTGCCCCGAACTTTGTCAGCGCGTCCAAGCCTTCGGATGCGAACTGACGTTCAAGACGAGCAAGCAGTTCGGCTAGCGCCATCTTACCGGCAGCATAGTTTCCTAAAACTCCTCGGACCGCCCACGCGATTGCTTCGGTCTGACCCGGATCGACGATCTGCTCCACGTCCGTCAGGGTGATTGTCTGGCGGTCGATCATGACTTCGTCCAGGCCCGCGGACTTCGTCTTCGGGCGGTCGGACGTGGGGCGCAGGCGATGGGGGATACGAGGCGCGGGCATCGCGAATTCCTGCTTGTCATTACGAGGCCGCGGCATGTGTTCAGCTACATCCTTGGCGCGGGCGGTGACGTCCACGCAACGGTAAGTGTCAAGCATGAGGACGCAGTCGGCAACGTCCAGATAGTCGCCAGAACCGCCCATGACCATAATCGTTGAAACATCCTGCTGAGCAAGAGCTCCGATACGGTCAACGAGGGGAGTGATCGGCTCTTTTTCGGTCGCGACGAGGGCGCGCATACGCTCATCACGGATCAAGAGGTTCGTTGCCGAAGTGTCTTCGTCGATCAGCAGAAGAGGAGAGCCGAGTTCCACAGCCTCCATGATTGCCGCAGCCTGAGAGGTTGAGCCTGAAGCGTTCGACGTCGAGAAGTTCGTCGTGTCCACACCACCTGGCAAGTGTGAAATAAAAGGAGAAACATCGACTCCGGTCACGGCACGACCATCGGCTGCGCGTACCTTCATGGCGTCCGGAAGAGTTGCTACGAGTTCGCGACCGTCGCTTGGAACGTGCGCGTACACGCCTCGCTGGATTGCTGATAATAGCGTCGACTTGCCGTGGTAGCCACCGCCGACGATCACGGTGACACCGGGAGCAATTGCCATGCCACTGACTTCGCCCGCGTGAGGCAGGTTCACCGTCTGACGCAGAGTATCCGGGGACTCAAAAGTTACCGCGGTATCGGCGTCCATCGGAACCTGCGAAACCCCCGACTTACGGGCAAGCAACGAGCCATCGGCAATAAAAGACACCCAGTTGTTTTTCGCCAGAGAATCGATCAGAGCGCAATGATCCTCGTACGTCGCAATGTGGGTTTTCAGGGCGGAGGTCTTGGCGACGGTGATGTCATCGTCAGACACAAAATCAAACGTGTCCATCACAATGTTCGGAATATCCACGTCGAAAATACGGGCAGCTTCGCGGCCCATGATCGTTCGACCTCGCGCAGGCATCTGAACCTGGAAACGGATCTCAACATGATCGGGCATCACCTTCGCGCTTGAACGTTGCAGGATCTCTTGACCCGGGTGAGCGATCCGAATTCCACCACCACGAATACGGTTTCTGATTGCTGCCTCGAAGGCTCGCGCCAGGAAGTCAGCCGTCGCCAGGCGAGCCTGACCATTGGCCAACGCTTCAGGTGGCAAGCCCATTCGATCGGGTTTCGCAGTTGCGCGAATCGGCGACGGAGGAGCGTAAGGGTCGGACTGAATCCGATCAATGCTCAGCGAAAAATCGCCGTAATCCCAGTCGCCGATCACCGACTTATACGACCCGTAGGAGCGACCATCCAGACGGTCGAGGTCACGAATCAACTCCGCGTCAGAGCCAGAGCGCTTGTGGAACTTATCGTCGGTGTGAAAGCGAGGGGCCATGCCCCTATCGTATCGGGTCGCTCCACCCCGGGCACAGGTCGAGCCGGCGGGCATTCTACGCACATAACGTGATCGCTTTCCGATGCCCGCCGGCTCTATTCCTCACTCACACGGTTGAGGAAGCCTGAGCAGTACCCCGCAAAGGGGCACCAAAGTCAGCCCTGCAAGACCTGCGTCGACAGGGGAGTGCGATTACCGAAACGATGGTTCGTGATCGACACTGCCTGCTCGTGAACGAACGGCAGAACCTCTACACGGCCAGAGTTTGTGACGGGGCCATCCCAGACGGCTACGTCAATCGAGCCACCCACGGCGCGACGCACGTCATCGCCGGCCTCGTCAATTAGACGAATACGCTCGTCGTAGCTGAATTCCGCCTGCGTCAGACGCATCGTGAACTGATCGAAGTCTTCGACAACAACCCCGATACCCATGTGCGCCAGTAGCGACGTGATCGACGCGGGTAGCGGCGTGGTCGTGGAAACGGTCAGCTCAACATCGCCCCAACCGCCACCGGTGGTCTTACGAATCATTCCCTCACCCAGCGGATTCGACGCGAAGGAACCCGTTGCCACGGCGGCCGAGATGACGCGCAGAATATCGGTCAGAGAAGCGTCCGCTCCGGCGCGAATCGTTGCACGTGCCGGAATGTAACGCAGGATATTGCGCTCTGCGGGCACCGCGCTCGGATCATGCAAGACGTCGAATTCGGTGAACGCGGCCTCGTTATCCGACGAAATCGCCTTCGCTAAACGCTCCATCTCTTCGCCGTCAAGCACCTCGGACGCCGAATCGAGCAGATCGCGTAACTGAGGCTTCAACGTGTGCGTCGACGGAGCGGAATCGAGTGGCGTGGACGCCAACGAACCGAAGCCCAGCAGGTAGTTCGGGCCACCGGCCTTCGTGCCTTCGCCGACAACTGAACGCTTCCATCCGCCGAACGGCTGGCGACGCACGATCGCGCCCGTGATACCGCGGTTAACGTACACGTTGCCAGCTTCGACGTTGTTCAGCCAGTAGTTGATTTCGTCCGGATCCAGCGAGTGCAGGCCGGCGGTCAGACCGTACTCGACCATGTTCTGCGCTTCGATTGCCTCATTGAGCGTATCGACGCGGATAATGCCGAGGATTGGGCCGAAGTATTCGGTCAAGTGGTACTCGCTACCGACTTGGACACCCGAGCGGACGCCAGGACTCCACAGTCGGTTCGTGTCATCGAGAGGCTTCGGGGTGATCTCCCATTTTTGACCCGGTTCCAACGTGGTTAGACCGCGCAGTAGCTTTCCGGTCGGCTCGGCCGCCAGCGGACCCATCTGAGCGCTCAGGTCATCCGACCAGGCGACGTGCAGGGAACGAACCGCGTCAAGCAACTGGTTGCGCACGCGCTTCGAGAAGCCAACCGAACCGACCAGAATTACGTACGAGCAGGCAGAACACTTCTGACCAGCGTGACCGAACGCCGAGTTCACAACATCCTTTACGGCCAGATCAAGGTCAGCCGACGGAGTGATGATGATCGAGTTCTTCCCCGAAGTCTCCGCCATGATCTTCATCGTCGGATCCCAGGAGCGGAACAGTTCAGCCGTCCCGGCCGCGCCCGTCAGGACAACGCGACCCACGCGCGGGTGCGTGACAAGGTCCTTACCCAGCGTGTCCTCGCAGACGGAGACAAACTGCAGGACATCCTTCGGCACGCCCGCAGCCCACAGGCACTCGGCAATAACGGCGCCACAGCGTCCAGCCGGATCAGCAGGCTTCAAAACGACAGCCGATCCCGCGGCCAAAGCGGCCAGAACGCCACCGGCAGGAATTGCCAGCGGGAAGTTCCACGGCGGAGTAACCAAGGTCAGATCTACCGGAGTGAAGTGGGCACCATCGAGTTTTTCGAGGTCCAGAGCAAGCTGTGCGTAGTAGTGGGCAAAGTCGGTAGCTTCGGAAACCTCGACGTCAGCCTGTTCCAGGGACTTGCCCAGTTCGGAGCCGGCAACCTCGATCAGGTCCGCGCGACGACGGGCCAGCTCAACACCTGCGCGGTGCAGGATATCGCTACGCTCTGCGGCGCTACGAGCCGCCCATTCCTTGCCGGCGTTCGCGGTCGCCTCGACGAGGTTGTCTAGGGTTTCGCGATCAGTGATCGTCCCCGCTTCAAGGGTCGCAGTTCCCAGAGTTGAGGTCGGGATACGTTCGGCGATTTCACGTGCCCACTGCAGGTTGACCGGAAGAGCCGGATCCGAATCCGCAGTGTTCGCGAAGATCCAGTTACCGTTCGAGTCCTTTAACGGTGCAGCTAGGTCGTCGGCAGTTTCTGACGTGCGGTCCTGGGTACGGTTTGCGCCAACACGGCTGGTTCCCTCGCGTTTCATCTGCTCAACTGCGGCAAGGAAGCGAGTCTTTTCCTTATCGAACGATGCCTGCGAGGTGCCGATATCGAAGATCGACGCCATGAAGTTATCGTCCGCGGAGTTTTCTTCCAGTCGGCGCACCAGGTAGGCGATGGCAACGTCGTATTCGTCGGGGTGAACGACGGGCACGTACAGCAACAGGTTGCCGACTTCCTGACGAACAGCGGCCGCCTGTTGCATCGCCATACCGGACAGCATTTCGAATTCAACGTGGTCGGTAACACCGCGTTCCTTCGCCAGCTCCCATGCATAAGCGACTGTGAACAGGTTGTGTCCCGCGACGCCGATGTTGACGTTCTGAATACGGTCGGGGTGCATCGCCCAATCCAGGACTCGCACGTAGTTCGCATCCGTCGACTGCTTCGAATCCCAGGTCGTCAGATCCCAGCCGTGCATCGCGGCATCGACGCGCTCCATTGCCAGGTTTGCGCCCTTCACGACACGCACCTTGATCGGTGCTCCGCCACGCGCCCTGCGTGCTGCCGCCCATTCCTGCAGATCCTTCATGACGTTCAAGGTGTCGGGCAGATAGGCCTGAAGCACGATGCCGGCACGCAGCCCCAGGCATTCTTCACGGTCGAGGATCGTCTTGAACACGTCGACCGTCAGCTGAAGGTCGTGGTATTCCTCCATGTCCAAGTTGATGAACTTGCCACCGGCGCTGACCGCGTACTGGTAGAGCGGAAGCAATTCGCGTACCGCGTGGTCAACGATCTGGTCGTATCCCCACGGGTTGTGCGGGCCGGTCACCGCCGAAACCTTCAGCGAAACGTAGTCAACATCCGGGCGCTCCAGCAGACGACGAGTGTCGTCGAGACGCTTGCGAGCTTCCTTCTCGCCCAGAACGGCTTCGCCGAGCAGGTTCAT
Source organism: Pauljensenia sp. UMB9872 (assembly GCF_030212665.1). Taxonomy (NCBI): domain Bacteria; kingdom Bacillati; phylum Actinomycetota; class Actinomycetes; order Actinomycetales; family Actinomycetaceae; genus Pauljensenia; species Pauljensenia sp. UMB9872. Next base: position 48,513 of record NZ_JASOER010000009.1, read on the forward strand.
GTTCAGGCGCGCGCCATCTTTACGAAGTCGCTCGATTGCTGGACCGAGCTTCTCGTCGGACACATCAACAACAAGATCACCAACAAGGCGTGCAAACACCTTGCGGGCAGCGGGAACAGCGATTGACGGGACAAACGTGCCAGCCTTACCGCCAACCAGTGCAGGGGTGCGCAGATACCACGGCAAGAACTTCGGGTTCTTCGCGCCGACCTCGGCAAGGTGGCGTGCGGCCACCTTCTGGTCTTCGGGGCGAACCACTCCGTCAACGAATGAAACGGTGTAATCCAAGCCCTCTTCGTCCTTCAACACGCCGGCCAGCAACTGTGCTGCCGGGTCAGTCGGGAACTGTGTCGATGATGTCGCCCAACGCCTCGCGGTAGCAAGCGCGCGGTCAACGATCGTTTCGAAATCCGTGGTGGGGTTTTCTGATTCAGACATTCTTCCTCGATTACTTTGTTCAGTGGTGTGTGAGTGAGTTGGAAAGAGGTGATGTTCAGTCGACGAGGTCGCCCACCCCGTTTCAGGCCGTGGCGGTTCAGCGGGCGAGGTGGCCTCGTCAATTCTGAAATAGAGGGATCTGACTGCTTCGCGCCACCTGCATTCATCGCGAAGTAGCGCGAAGCTGAGACGTCAGATGCCCTGAGTTTCGGCGATCGTCTGGTCGAACTCGGCATCAATTTCCGGGTTTGGCTTCCACGTTGCACGCGACACGACGGCCGCAACGATGAGGTTCAGAAGGAAGCCGGGGACGATCTCGTACAGGTCGAAGATGCCACCCGAAATGTTGCCCCAGATGCCAACGACGACCGCGCCGGTCACCATGCCGGCGATTGCGCCTGCCGAGGTGAGTTTGCGCCAGTACAGCGACAGGATCACGATCGGACCGAATGATGCGCCGAAGCCGGCCCACGCGAACGCCACCAGACCCAGAATCGAGTCGGATCGTGGCCACGCCAGAAGCGCTGCGATCAGAGCGATCACGCCAACCGCGATACGGCCAGCAAGAACACCGTCAGCGCCGTTCAGTTCGCGCTTCGTGTAGGCGCGGTAGATGTCTTCGACCAGTGCGGACGAGGTCACCAGAAGCTGAGACGAAATGGTCGACATGATGGCGGCCAGGATCGCTGCAAGCATGAAGCCTGCGATGAAGGGGTGGAAGAGCAATTGCCCGAGGCTGATGAAGACGCCTTCCGGGTTCGCGAGCTTTCCTTCGTCATGCTGGTAGACGGCGATGCCGACAATTGCTGTCATGCCTGCGCCAATCACGGACAGGAGCATCCAACTGATGCCGATGCGACGACCCTGCTTGGCCTCCGCGGTAGAACGCAGTGCCATGAAGCGGACGATGATGTGTGGCTGACCGAAGTAGCCGAGGCCCCATGCGAGCGCCGACACGATGCCGAGGGTTGCTGCGCCGGACAGGGCGCTTTCACCGTGAGTGAGCGAGAAGATCGTCGGATCGATGCGGTTCACTTCGCTCATCAGATTGGAGAAGCCCCCAACATGGATGATGCCTACAACCGGCACTAGGATGAGCGCGATCAGCATCATGATGCCCTGAACAACGTCGGTCCACGACACGGCAAGGAATCCACCGACCAGCGTGTACAGCACTGTCGTCGCAGCGATGATGACCATACCCAGGTGGTAGTCCATGCCGAATGATGATTCGAAGAACGCGCCACCGGCGACCATGCCCGATGAAACGTAGAACGTGAAGAACACGGTGATGACAAGGCCGGCAACGATACGAACAATATTGGAGGTATCGCGTAGGCGCTGGCTGAGGAACGATGGAACGGTGATCGAGTTCGATGCGATCTGCGAGTATGCGCGAAGCCTGGGTGCGGTGAACTTCCAGTTCAGCCATGCGCCGACGGTCAGTCCAACTGCGATCCAGCCTTCGATCAGGCCGTTGAGGTAGAGCGCACCGGGCAGGCCCATGAGGAGCCAGCCGGACATGTCGGCTGCGCCTGCGGAAAGGGCTGCGACGCCGGGGCCAAGATCTCGGCCACCGAGCATGTAGTCGTCAAGGCTCTTAGTGCGGTTGTATGCGAAAAGGCCGATCATGACCATCGCCAATAGGTAAATGATCATCGCCACGGCCTGGAAAGTAGTCTCAGTCATGGGGGAGCTCCTAGCGTTGTCGCATCACCGGGGCCCGAGGTGGTGGGCTCGGATGGTAGTGCGGGGTTGGGAGCCAGCGTGCTGGCTGGGATGCCCCGAAGCGCCGTTGCGTCGGGTTGTGTTGAGCATAACACCTCTAGGACTTTAGTCGCACATGTTTTTTGGGACGAAATATTGCGCGAAAAAACGACCGCCCACTGCGACATTTTGGAGAATACTTCCGAAATGTTGCAGTGGGCGGGAGAGTCAGTTCGGTGAATGCGGTGAGCTCACCAACAGAGCATCACGCAGCAAGCAGTACGGTGGTGAGCATGATGAGCGGGATCATCAATACGACAAACGCTGTCGCAACGCCCCACAAGGCAACACCGACAATGCCGAGAATACGACCGACCTTCGCATTCGACACGATGTCGGCGCTGACCCCGTTTTCCTGAGCCTGGCGCAGGATCGAATTACCCCACAGCCACGCGGGAATCGAACCAAAGAGACCGATGAGCACCAATCCGAGAATGCCGAGGATCAGGACGATGTTCGAATTCGACTTCAATTCCTGCGCCAGAGGAGTCATCTGGAACGTCATCCCGTACGGTGCCTGGGCAAAGCCGTTTGCCCCATACTGACCGCCGTTGTACTGGCCGTATGGTTGCTCGGGCTGGACACCCGGTTGCCCGTAAGGGTTCTGCTGATCGAACTGCGGTGCGGTGTAGGCACCCTGACTAGCGGTTGCCGGCTGCTCGCCCGCCGGCGATGCCCATGGATTCTGTTCCCACGTTGGCTGAGTCGGAGTTGAATCCTCGACTACTTGTGCCTCAACGTCAATCACTTCAGGGGCGGGTTCGCTGGCAAGTTCCGTCGTCTCAGCGGTTTCCTTAGTGGGAAGCACCGTGGTTTCCTCGACAGCGCCCACAGTGGAATCGCCAACGGGAAGCTCAGTCGTCTCCTTGGTCGGGAGCAGTTCTGTTGCTTCTTCTTCTGGAGCGTTCTCCTGTGCAACAGGCTCTGTTGAGTCAGTATCCGCAGGTGCTCCCTCTGTTTCTTCAGCGTTCGCTTCAATGAACTGCTCTTCAGCTGGGGAGCCTTCCTGCTTTTCGGCTTCTTCGGGGCTCGGCTGCTGATCCGTCATAATGTCTCCTCACCTTGATGTTGATACCAGTCTAGGAAAGGCGGGCATACCTTGATAGTGGGGACTCCCCTGACTAACCCCCGATCAACCCCGTAACGTCCCGTTTTCGTCAGAGTGCAACAACCGAGCAATTCCCTAGTTGTCCGGGCAACGCAATCTGAAAGTGGGAAAAGAAATCCCGGCCTCGTGAATTCACATCAACGAGGCCGGGATTCTCAGTGGCCAACTACCACCGCGCCGGGAGACAGGTGGCGGACTGAATGCTTAGAGCATGCAGGACACGCAACCCTGAACTTCGGTGCCCTCCAGCGCCATCTGACGAAGACGCATGTAGTACAGGGTCTTGATGCCCTTCTTCCACGCGTAAATGTAGGACTTGTTAATATCACGCGTCGTTACGGTATCCGGGTAGAAGAGCGTGAGCGACAGACCCTGATCCACGTGCTGAGTAGCAACCGCGTAGGTGTCGATGATCTTCTCTGGGCCGATCTCGTAGGCGTCCACGTAGTACTCGCGGTTCTCGTTCGTCATGTACGGAGCCGGGTAGTAGACGCGACCGATCTTGCCTTCCTTACGGATTTCAATCTGAGAAACGATCGGGTGGATCGACGAGGTCGAGTTGTTGATGTACGAAATCGAGCCGGTCGGCGGGATCGCTTGCAGGTTCTGGTTATACATGCCGTACTGCTTCACATCGGCGGCGAGAGCCTTCCAATCGTCAGCCGTCGGAATGTGGATCGTCGACTTTGCGAGCAACTCACGGCACTTGTCCGTGGTCGGTTCCCACGTGCCATTGATGTACTTCTCGAAGTACTCGCCGGACGCATACTGTGAATCCTCGAAGCCTTCGAAGGAGACGCCGCGTTCTTTCGCGATCAGGCAGGACGCCTTGATTGCTTCGTAGGCGACAGCCAGGAAGTACATGTTCGTGAAGTCCAGAGCTTCTTTAGAACCGTACATGACGTGTTCGCGAGCAAGGTAACCGTGCAGGTTCATCTGGCCCAGGCCGATCGCGTGGCTCATCGCGTTGCCTCGAGCAATCGAGGGAACCGACTGAATATCCGACAGGTCGGAGACAGCGGTCAGACCGCGGATCGCCGTTTCGATCGTCGTCGAGAAGTCCTCAGAATCCATCGTCTTCGCGATGTTCAACGAACCCAGGTTGCAGGAAATATCCTTGCCGACGTGGCTGTAGGTCAGATCAGCGTTGTAGGTCGAGGCCTCGGACACCTGCAGAATTTCGGAGCAGAGGTTCGACATCGTGATGCGGCCCTTGATCGGGTTCGCGCGGTTCACGGTGTCTTCGAAGACGATGTACGGGTAGCCGGACTCGAACTGAATTTCAGCGAGGGTCTGGAAGAAACGACGAGCGTTGATTTTCTTCTTGTGAATGCGGCCGTCGTCAACCATCTCGCGGTACTTCTCAGAAACGGAGATTTCAGAGAAGGGAACGCCGTAGACGCGCTCGACGTCGTAGGGGCTGAACAGGTACATGTCCTCGTTGTTACGCGCGAGTTCGAACGTAATATCGGGGATCACAACGCCCAACGACAGGGTCTTGATGCGGATCTTTTCGTCAGCGTTTTCACGCTTCGTGTCGAGGAACTGCATGATGTCCGGGTGGTGTGCGCTGAGGTAAACGGCACCCGCACCCTGACGTGCACCCAGCTGGTTCGCGTAAGAGAAGGAGTCCTCCAGAAGCTTCATGACCGGGACAACGCCACTGGACTGGTTCTGGATTTTCTTAATCGGAGCGCCGGCTTCACGCAGGTTCGTCAGCGACAGGGCGACGCCACCACCGCGCTTCGACAGCTGAAGAGCAGAGTTAATGCCACGGGCGATCGACTCCATGTTGTCTTCGATACGTAGCAGGAAGCAGGATACGAGTTCGCCACGCGCAGCCTTGCCAGCGTTCAGGAACGTCGGGGTTGCAGGCTGGAAACGGCCGGCCATGATCTCATCCACGAACTGCTGGGCGAGCTTCACATCTCCGCGAGCCAAGTACAGGGAGACCATCGCAACACGGTCTTCGAAACGCTCCAGGTAGCGCTTACCGTCGAACGTCTTCAGCGTGTAGGACGTGTAGTACTTGAACGCGCCGAGGAACGTGGGGAAGCGGAACTTGTGCGCGTAGGCGCGCTTGAACAGGTCCTTGATGTCCTGGAACTCGTACTGGTCCAGAACAGCCTGCTCGTAGTAGCCCTCTTCAACCAGGTATTCCATCTTTTCTTCCAGGTCGTGGAAGAAGACGGTGTTCTGGTTGACGTGCTGCAAGAAGTACTGGCGAGCTGCCTTACGATCCGCGTCGAACTGGATCTTGCCATTGGCATCGTAGAGGTTCAGCTGGGCGTTCAGAGCGTGGTAATCGAGCTCTGGGTTACTGATTTCTTCTACGCCTGTGTCGGTGAGATTTTCTGCCAAAACTCTTTCAGTCCTTCTCGAACTCGTGAGACGTCCTCGGGGGTTCCGAGTAGCTCGAACTTATACATATGGGGGATACCCAGCTTCGTTGCAACGATATCGCCTGCGAGGCAGTACGCGGTGCCGAAATTCGTATTTCCTGATGAGATGACTCCCACGCAGTGAGACCTGTTACCCGGGTCGTTGAGGAAGGCGATGACTTGCTTGGGAACCGCGCCCTTGAGGTTGCCCCCGCCGTATGTGGGAACAATCAGCACGTAGGGCTGGTCGACGTGCAGGAACTCGTCGCTTTTCAGCAGTGGGATGCGCTGTGCGGGCAGACCAAGCTTCTCAACGAAGCGGTGAGTATTCCCGGTTGCTGAGGAAAAGTAAACGATGTTCACCATGATGGACCTGCCGTTTGTGCTGCTGTGGTGTGGTGCGCCTAGGTGCGATTCGATTCTATTGACGAAGTCGGACACTTCAGTACTGTTTGAGAATGTCGCCGGGGATCGTCATCGCGTTCGTGAAACTCTGTCCTTGAACGCAGTTCGCCCCGGCCACCTCTATCGGTAGCCGGGACGGAAGAAAAGATCAGGCCTGGCCGACTGCGAGGGGAGTTGCGGCAGCTACCGCAACTGCGACGGCTTTGATGCGGTCCGGGCGGAAGCCACTCCAGTGGTTATCGCCAGCCATGACGACGGGAGCCTGCTGGTAGCCGAGGCCCTTGATGTAATCGAGCGCTTCGAGGTTTTCCGTCACGTCGATCTTCGTGTAGTCAAGACCCTGCTTGTCGAGAGCGCGGCAGGTTGCGTCGCACTGGGGGCAACGGGGCTTCGAGTAGACGGTGATCGTCATGGGATTCTCCTAATTAAAGGGATAGGAACGCGTATCTTCAAGGGTTATCCCGAAGATGTCTTAACACTACACCTTGTGGGTGCTTGAAGGAATAGACACAACATGTTGTGGTCGTAACGTTGTGTGACTCAGCTTGTGGATAGAGGGAGGCGGATCTGTGAATACGGTGTGGATGGACTTACTGTTCATATAAGAATTGTCCGTTGAACCATGGGTAAACCGTTTTACAGAGCACCTCAAAGAGGGCATGATTATGCGGAAGTTACACGATTGTCATTCTTCGGTTCCGGGTCCACACGCATGTGCATGGAGGGTGAACACATATGTGCATACCTGTGGATAACCTCGAATGCGAATGGAAAAAACTGCCTCAAAACTCGTGTGTGGCGTCGGCGTGTCGCATATGCCAGACCACTACATGTAGGGGGTGGATTGAGTGCACCCTCCCTATATGTAGGGGTCGTGGTAGATGAACCACTACTACTAGTGGCGCGCCTGTTGGTACCGCTACTAGAGGTAAATGTCCCTATCTAATGGGAGCAGATGATGTGAGCTCAGCATTCGACGACGTTCACGGCCAGGCCGCCCGCCGACGTTTCCTTGTACTTCGACAGCATGTCGTTGCCGGTTTGGCGCATCGTTTCAATGACGGCATCCAGCGACACCGTATGCCGACCATCGCTCCAGAGGGCCATACGCGCCGCGTTAATCGCCTTCACCGCGGCGATCGCATTACGTTCGATGCAGGGAATTTGAACTAGGCCAGCAATAGGGTCACAGGTCAGCCCCAGTGAATGCTCCATCGCAATTTCCGCGGCATTCTCAACTTGTTCGGGGGTTCCACCCAATGCTTCGGCCAAGCCTGCGGCCGCCATCGCGGCCGCTGAACCAACCTCGCCCTGACAGCCAACTTCAGCACCAGCAATCGACGCGTTCGTCTTAATCAGCGAGCCAACCGCCGTTGCTGCAAGCAAGAAATCATGGACTGTCTTACGCCTGCGCGCCCACGCCTCCCCGTGAATGTCGGAAGCGTCGGAAAGAACCTCGACCCCCTTTGAGCCGAAACGCACACGAGCCAAAGGAGCCTCTGGTGAGTCGAACAGCGTCGGAGCCGATGCGGCACCAATCGTTGCACCAGCTTCAGGGCAGTAGGAGACTAGGTAGCCGAGGACCGCAGGAATCACGCCCGCGGCGCCATTCGTCGGCGCGGTGACGATGCGGTGGCCGGCAGCGTTCTCTTCGTTGACCGCCAGCGCGAACAGGTTCACCCAGTCCATCGCGCGCATCGGGTCGTTGGGGCTCGAGGCCCAAGGTGCGCCGGGAAGCGATTCGCAGCCGGTGCGAGCACGTTCGGACAGTTTTGTGCTCAGTGCTTTCGCGCGACGAGGGACATCCAAACCACCCGGAAGAATGCCACTGGCACTGGTTCCGGCATCCACGCACTCAAACATCGTGTCCGCGATCGCATCCAAATACTCATCGACTTCTTGAGCAGTTCGCACAGCTTCTTCATTACGACGAACCAGCTCGGAGATGCGCAAACCAGACTGCTTACACTCGTGGAGCAGGCGTGCACTGGTCGTAAAGAGGAACGGCGCAGGAGCATCAATTGTCGCGGCGCTCATGCCGGTCGCCAACGATGCGACCTGAGGATTATTCACGTCATCATTCGTCTGCACCATCACGAAACCACCGCCCACCGAGTAATAGGTGTGCTCCAGAATCTTCTCGTGGCCATCAGCTTCGCGCCACGCCGTGATCGTCAGAGCGTTCACGTGATACTTCAACACCGTGCGCGGAACGAAACGAATATCGCGCGCAATATCAAAAGGAACCTGACCGCACGGAGTTGGCAAGAAACCGGTCGCGGCAATCGTCGGGAAAATACCCTCAACCGTATCGATCTCAACGCTCTCCGGGCTGTAGCCCGCAAGGCCCAGCAAGACCGCGCGGTCAGTGTTGTGCCCGCGACCCGTCGCGCCAAGCGAACCGAACAGGTCGATCATAATGCGGCACGGCGCCTTAGACTCCGCCCCTTCTTCGGGGGAACGTTGAGGCGTGGAGGTGGCCTCGTCCCCTTCATCTCCGGCGAGCAACGACGCCAACTCGCCTGTAAACGCAAGACCGGCGCGCATCGGACCAACCGTGTGTGACGACGACGGGCCGATACCGATGCGGAACATGTCGAAAACCGACAGAGGGTGCGCGGCCTGAGAAGCGGGAACCTCACCGGAAAGCACGGCAGCAGGAGTTGCCTCGCCAGCGTCGAAACGATCTGGCGTCACCTGAGCAAGCGAAAGAGCGGTCGGAGAATCGGCGGCGTCAAAAGTCATGCGAACTATTGTGCGCTTTCGTCACCGTAAGAGCGAACCGTAGACTGGGCGCTATGACAATCAGCATCGAATTTCCCGTTCGTCCGACCGTCGTCGCCATCATCCAATGCGCCATGGAAATGGAAGCGGCACCCCTGCGCGCTGCGTTGCACCCCTGCGCCGGTAGTGACACCGTCACCGAACTCGTCGTCGGAATGGAGGACCACGCACAACAGCGCTTCGCGCTCGGTGCTCTTGACGGTCACGACGTTCTGCTTGTGAAAAGCGGAATCGGTCTGGCAAACTCCGCGTCCGCGACCGCGCGCGCCCTCACGCTGGTTGATACTCCCATCGTCATCGCAGCGGGCACCACCGGTGGACTCGCCGCGGACATCAACGTTTCCAACATCGCTGCCGGCACCTCGACCATCTACTCCCAAGCCGACGCCACCGCCTTCGGCTACGCCATGGGCCAGGTCCCGCAGATGCCCGAAGACTACCGATCCTCCGACGAAACCGTTGCTCGCGTCGCCCTGCTTGCCAAGTCCGACGCCCTCACCGTCATGACCGGTCGCGTCCTGTCCTCCGACTCGTTCATCACCGCCCCCATCGCCCAACCCATGCGCGAAAAATTCCCGGATGCTATTGGCGCCGACATGGAAACCTGCGCCATGGCGGAAGTCGCCTGGTCCAGCGGTGTTGACTGGGTCAGCCTACGCGCCGTCTCCGACTTGTGTGGCCCCGCTGCCGACCAGGATTTCCACATGGACTCCGAAAAGGCAGCCGACATTAGCGCGCTTGCGGTCCGCACGTTCCTGACGCTTTGACCTGCATTTTTAATCGGAAGGATCCCAGTGAAACGAGTTCTGATGGTCTGCACCGGCAACATCTGCCGGTCGACGATGGCCCACCAGATTCTGCTTGAAGCCGCGCGCGACGCCGGCATTGATATCGTCGTAGATTCCGCAGGAGTTTCCGACGAAGAAGAAGGCAACCCTGTCGACCGTCGCGCTGCTCGGGTCTTGCGCGAACACGGCCACGAGGTCCCCAACCATCGTGCGCGCCAGATCCGCATGAGCGAACTGGCGGACTGGGACCTGATCCTCGCGATGACCGGCCATCACCTGTCTGCATTGAACCGCCTTCGCGATCACGCCGGGCTGAGTGCCGGTGCGGCTTCTGATTCACGAGGTTCCGCTGGGCCTGATATCCGTTTGTTTCGTGATTTTGATCCGCAGGCTACTCCGTCAGACCGTGATGTCCCCGACCCGTGGTACGGCGGATATCAGGATTTCGTCGAGACGCTCGAGACGATTGAGCGCACGACGCCGTTCATCGTGGAAGAGCTGTCGAAGTAGCGAAGCGACTAGGCAATGACTGTGTCATTGTCTGTCACGCTGGGTTGCGGGTTGCCCGCTCATTTTCAGAACCTCGCGGCCGGGCTCAGCCATGAATGACACAACCGTGAATCCGAACGCGACGATGCCACTGATGATGAAGATCCACTGAATCGAGAATCGGTCAGCAAGTGGCCCGAATGCGATCATGCCAGTTGGCATACCGAGCACTGCAACGATGTTGATCAGCGAAAACACGCGACCCATGTACGTCTGTTCGACCGTGGTCTGAATCAGTGTCATGACCGGTGCGGAGAAGAACGGGATTAGTAGCGCGATGATGAACGTCAGTACGAACAGGGTGAACAGGCCGACGGTCGTCCCCAGGAATGGCGTCAGGCCAAGGGTGGCGGACAACAGGCCGAAGCTCCCGCACGAGTAGAGAAGCATCCGGCTCTGATTCCACTTCACGGCAAAGGTCGCGATTGCCAGACCGCCCAGCACCATGCCCGCTGAGAATGAGGTTTCCATGACCGTCAGCGGCCAGACAGCGTCGGTGAAGTCGCGCGCGATCATCAGTGGCACCATGAAGCTCGGTGCGACGATCAGCGTGAAGATTACCGTGTAGAGGACTATCAGCCAGAGGATCGTGCGGTGTCCCGCAACGTAGCGCAGGCCGTCCATCAGATCGTGAGCGAACGACTTTTCATCCTCGCCGCCACCTCGCATCGTCGCAACGGGGATCGTCAGGACAATACCGACACCGATCAGAGCAGTGACAACGTCGATCCAGAAGGTTGGAACCAGGCCACCCCAGCCGTAGACCGCGCCCGCGACCACCGGAGACAGCAGTGCCATCGCCGAGTTAATCGTCTGATTAATGCCGTTCACGCGCATGAGCTGACTGGTTGGGGTCAGCTGTGGTAAGAGCGCGCCAACCGCGGGCTGTTGGAAGCCGGCGCCTACGGAGCGAATGAAGACCGCGCCGTAGATCAGCCAGAGTGAGGTTTCGCCCGCCATCATTGATACTGCCAATCCCAGGGTGACCAGCGCAATGATCGAGTCGGAAACGGCGATCACCGTTCGACGGTTCACTCGATCAGCAAGCGTGCCACCAAACAGAGACAGGATCGCTTGGGGGACGAAAGCGACAACGGCGTACAGGGTGATGACCCACCCGGTCTTGAGCGTCAGCGTCAGGTACCACAGGATCGCGAACTGCACGATCGAGGAGCCGAACAGGGAAATCGCCTGCGCGATCAGGAATAGGGCGACGCGACGCTTCCAATGCGGGTCGTTTTCCGCGGGTGCGTCGAGGGTTTCGCTCATAGACGAGGCCACCTCCACGGGATCCGCGTTCTCCTGGTCTAAAGGGCGGGTCTCATCGGCGTTAGGCGAGGTGAGGCTGTCAGTCATGTGTTGAAATGCTAGCAATACCAAGGGTTATTGTGTGCGCCGAGTGCGCGATGTCACTGTTACTCTCCTGTTTGGGGCGAGACGATCGCATCGGCGCGCGATGCGCATTCGGCGACCAACTCAATGTTGGGCGCGTCCACGGTGCGCACCCAGTGGGCGGCATCTGCGCGACATTTTCCGAATGCTTCGTGGCGGGTGACGAGGCGTCGCATGACAGCGTTTGTCGGCGTATCAATGTGGACGAGGAAATCAATGTGCCCGCGAGCCTCGCGCCACCCCGGTTCGTCGAATGCTAGGTAGTTGCCTTCGGTGATGACGATGCCCTCAGTTGGAATCAGGATGGACGCTGCGACAGGTTCGTGCAGGCCACGGTTGTAGTCGGGAGCAAAAACGGGGTGCTCGCTCGCTTGAATGCGTGCCAGCAGGGTCTCGTACCCCCAGATGTCAAACGTGTCGGGAGCGCCCTTGCGGTCGTGGCGCTCCAAGTCGTCCAGCACGGCATTCGACATGTGGAAGCCATCCATCGGCGCGATGCCGGCCACCGCAACATCGGCAGTTTCAAGGATTTCTGCGACGAGGGCTGCAACGGTGGTCTTCCCGGTTCCGGGAGGGCCGGTCAGACCGAGGACACGAATGTTTTCTCCGTTTGCCAGCCGGTGAAGGACAAGGTCAACGACCTGTTGAGCGACGGACAGCGACGCGGACGCGCGTTCACCGTAGATGGCGTAGGGTGCAGATCCGCTGATGGAGCCAGCGGGTTGATTGCCTGCGGTGTCAGTGTGTGTGCTCATGCTCGAAACCTCATCGTTCTAGGGCGGAGCGGAAACGGTAAATGAAAGAGCCGGCTGCGACGCGCGCAACCGGCTCGATGAAATCAGGCGTTTGCCGTGATCGTCGGCAGTGTCGACCAGGGGAAGTTGATCCACTTGTCGGTTTCTGCCCAGATGTAGTCGGGGGTGATGATCGAGCGTGATTTCTTGTAGATGCAGACGCTGCGCGCGTCAACCTTCACTTGGTTTTCACCGTTGAGGGACAGGCCGTCTTCGGCGATCATGTCCATGACCATCTTGAGGGTCTTGCCGGAGTCTGCGACGTCGTCAACGATCAGGACTCGCTTGCCTTCCATCGCGGAAATATCCATGAGCGGAGGAAGCAGAACCGGTGCTTCGAGGGTTTCGCCAACGCCGGTGTAGAACTCGACGTTCATGGTGCCACATGCCTTGACGTCCATTGCGTAGGAGATGGCACCCGCGGGGATCAGGCCACCGCGCGCGATGGCGACGATCAGTTCGGGGATCCAGCCGGAGTCAACAATCTGCTGAGTGAGTTCACGGCTTGCAACGCCGAAACCTTCCCACGTGAGGACCTCGCGATCTGCAACGTCGGGAACGTCCGTGGACTGAGCAGTGGTGGTGTTCGGCTGATCCGTCATGTCACTCCTGGGTAGTGGCTTTATGGTGGTCGGCTATGGGTGGGCCGTCCAAATAAACCAAATAAAGAACTTAGGGACAAGAGTAGTACTCCGCGCGCGGTGGGTGATACCGAAATTGGGTGCGGAAGTGATGGTCTCGTCACTGTTCGTGTTCAGTTGCGCAACTTCGTGCGCGTGGGGGACGAGGCCGCGCTCGATTGCTCAGCCTGCCAGCGTGCTACCGGCGCGTTTTTGGGTGGCCTCAGGCGCGTTTGATGCGCCCAAGTTCTTTGAGGTAGGCGGTGCCGGGGTTACGTGGATGCCCTTTATATGTCCAGGTCAGAATGCGTTCGACGTCGAAGTGTCGCGCGCAGTATCCGCAGGCAGTGACGCGACGCGGCGGTCGGTAGAGCTTGCGTTGTGCTCCGCATTTGGGGCAGGTTCCGACCCAGGGTTCGTCCGGGGAAGGCAGATGCGAGGGGAGTCGTGCGTCATCGGGTGCGCCCAGACCGCGAGCAACCTTCCGCCAGGTTGCATCGTGGTGATGGTCTGGGCCGACAAGGGCGTGCGCGATTTCGTGGAGGATGACGCCACGAACGGTGTCCTGATCATAGAGATCGGTGAGCGGTCCGGACAGAGTGATCGTCTTCGCCCGGTAGACGCAGGATCCTGCTCGGCGCTTTGCTGTGTCGAATTTGAATGTCCAGTCACCCAGTTCGGCGGCGTCCATCAGTATGCGCGCTTCTTTTCGTGCGATTCGTCGATCCATTTCAGATCGTCTCAATCAGGCCGAGGACGCGTTTCGCCGACACCTTGTTGGGCGTGCCCAGCTGTTGGGCGAAGAAGGAGACGCGCAGTTCTTCAATCAACCACCGCACGTGCGAGATCGTTGTAGCCGACTTCGCGTTGTAAGGGCGCGCGCGAACGCTCTCTTCGGCTTCGTCCAAAGCGTCGAGGATGTCGTGGATCCGGTCCATATCCTCCAGATCGCGATCGAGTGCTCTGGGGGACGAGGCTGCGCGTTCAATACGCATCGCCCCGGCTCTCAAATAGCGCGCCAGGTGAGGCATCGCCGATAGGGGCGTATCACAAACAAAACCCGGATACATCAGAGAATCAACGTGATCTTGAACGTCAGCAACTGTTTCGCGCATGGATTCTTCCGTGTGAGAGCGGATCGCGGACTCAACAGCGCCGTGGGCTTCCATGGCTCGTACAACGTAGCCGAGAATCTCGTAGACCCTGTCCTCGTGCAGGTTTCGTGCGCGATTGGCAAGGTCTTCGAATGAGGCTGCGTCTCGAATCGCCCCGGGGCCGGCCTGGCCTGACAATTCATCGACTAGCGAGAGGGCGGAAGCCAACTGGGCGTCCGCAATCAGCGCAGCGGTATCCGGGTAGGGCGATGCGGCAAGCATCAGAGCTTGGCGTCCCGTCCAACGTGTCGTCACTCGAGTCTGTTGCAAGCGAACTCGGCGAGCCAACAGGCGTGCAAGGCCCTCGCGGTGATGGCGGTCAGCGTCATTCGAATTCGCCATGAGTCTTACGCCAGCGCTCGGATCTGTGGCGCTACCTTGAGCGACAAGCGCGGGGAAGCCACGCAGTGTCATCACCTGGGTACCTTGCGAGCTGGATGTTTGACCAGGAGAGTCAATCGACCGGGGAAGCGGGTCAGCTGGGAAATCTGTCAGCCCATCAACGTGCAGGTGAGTAGCAACCTCGGGGGAACCATCGGAATCTGAATGCGCATGACCAGCGTTGGTCTTCGCTTCGCTGAAGCCCGCACGCGAACTATCATTGCGCGAACGGGGGTGGCCTCGTCGATTGGAGCGATCCTGTGTGGCGTCGAGAAGAGCCTCGGCGACAGCGCCTCGCACCGCGTCACGAATCGCATTGTCTGCTGACGCTGCCAACGTGCGTTGCAGGTATGTGAGGTCGGTGCCCGAACCGAGTTCAGCGCCGTGCGAATCAACAACGCTGAATGTCATCCGCAGATGCGCGGGTAGGTTGCCGTGAGCGTGCGCAAGGTGAGAATCGCTCAGATCGACTCCGCGCAGAATCCTAACTGCGGTGCGGAAAGCCTCGCTGAATGAGGGGCGTTCTCTTGACCAATCAATCACCGCCGACCGTGGTGGGGTCGCGGGTGTCTTTTCAGCCTGAGGTTCTGGCATCGGCGCAGGCTTCTTTCCACGATCATTCTGCTTCGCATTCCCCGTCGTGGCACCCCAGCGAGCAAGACGATCCATCGCTGCCGTCAGGCTCATCGGATCGACCTCCGTAGAAGCCTCGTCACCGTTCTTGGACGACGTGGCTACGCCGGAATGTTGTGAAGCGACGCCGGACTCGGCTTCGGTCAAGGTTCCCGCGAGCGCGCGCTCCATCCATGCTCCGGCCTGAGCGCCGACCTCGGGCGCGGGAGCAAGTAGACGACGCTGAGCTTTCGGCAGAGCGCGAATCGACTCAGTAATGAGCTCGATCAGCATGCCGGGAACCAACCAGTCCGTGCCAACATCATTGACGCGTTGCAGGACCTCGATCGGGATCGTCATCGTGACGCCGTCGCGCGCACTGCCGGGCGTGAACGCATACGATAGATCAAGCTTCAGACCGTTCGATTCCCAGGTATCGGGGAAACCGTCAGCATCTTGGCCGATCCCTCGCGGAAGAAGCAGGGCAGAAGTATATGTCAGAAGGTCAGGATGCTTTTGGCGCGTGTGTTTCCACCAGCGATTGAAGTGCCCGGCAGACACAATATCGTCGGGAAGCAGGTCGTCGAAGAACGCGAAACGCGCGTCCTCGTCAGCAACCAAACCGTGGGTGCGCGAGCGTCGTTCGACTTCGCGCGCCTGCTCCAGTAGCTCATCGTTCGTCTTTTGGAAGCGGTGGCGTTCGCGCCATTCGCCGTTCACCAACGCGTGGCGGATGAACATTTCGCGGGCGAGTATCCGCGCCGTCAGTGCAGTGTCAGCGGTCGACGAGGCCGGGATCTCCACCTCATTGATCGGTGGGGTGGTGCCCGACGAAGATGCCTTATTCGACTGCTCGGGCGTTTCATTGCTGGGAGCCAATTTCGCAGAGTCGTCACCATCGCTGGATGTATCGAAGCTGGTCGACGGCAGATTGAGAGCATCAGCCAACGCCATCGCAAGGAAGTCACGGCCAACAGAGCCGATCTCGGTACGAGAACGACGATCCGACGCAGGTACGCCCAGCAGACCCTGAGCGATTCCGGCCAAGGAACCTGCCGTGACCACCCGAGACGAGCGTGAATCTGAACCCGCGTCAATCACCTGGTCACCCAAACGCCCCAGCAAGACAGGACGGTCTGCAACCAAAGTCAACCCGTAGAGAAGGACCTTTTCCTTCACCATTGCCGCACCCTTGGCGCTCGACCAGAAAGGCTCGGAATAAACGCGCTTCAACAGTGGGCGAGCCACCGGCTCAATCCACACCGGATCAATCCGCGCAACAGTGCGAGCAAAGAGGCGACTGGTTTCAACCAATTCAGCGGTCATCACCCACGCAGGATGTGATCGCGCTAAACCTGAACCCGGCCAAATCGTGAAGTGAGTACCGCGAGCACCCTGATAATCGCGTTTTGCCTGATCCCACGAACCTAAGTTCGACAGGAAACCAACAAGCAGTGATCGGTGAATCTGATCGGCATCCACACTGCGCGAACCATCCGTGAAGGCCACAACCGCACGCGCTGGCGCATCAGTCAAACCGCCCACTTCCGCCGCATGAACAACATCGCTAGACGACGGAATATCAATCGGATGCACATCCAACCCGAGCGGACGCGCCATCTGCTGCAACTGAACAACAACGTCACGCCACTCGCTAAAACGCAAGTAGTGCAGGAACTCTGCCCGACACATGCGACGGAACGCCGCACCCGATAGATCCCTCTGCTGGACTGCCAAGTAGCGCCACAAATTCAAGTAGGTGACGAAGTCAGACTTGGGATCCGCCAAGCGAGCATGAGCAGCATCGGCAGCCGCCTGATGTTCAGCGGGGCGCTCGCGGACATCCTGAATTGAAAGTGCTGCCACGATGACAAGGACTTCGGAAGCACAGCCGTTGACGTCGGCTTCTAGAAGAATTCGCCCCAGCCTAGGATCAATCGGCAACCGCGCCAAATCACGACCAATTGCAGTCAAGCGGTATCCAAAGGAACGCCTTGAACCTACGCCACCAGCACTGTCTGAAGCCGCGCCCTTCGTGCTCAATGGCGAAGACATGTGCGTGGCCTTGTCATCTTCTACGAGAGCGCCAATTTCCACCAGAGTCGCGATGCCATCGCGAACCGCGCGATGCTCGGGCGGGTCGAGAAAGGGGAAGTCGGCAATTGAACCGAGGCCCAGCGCCGCCATCTGCAGGATGACCGACGCGAGCGAGGTGCGCAGGATTTCCGGTTCGGTGAAGCGAGGACGATTCTCGTAGTCACGCTGCGAAAAGAGGCGGATTGCGATGCCATCAGCGACGCGACCACAGCGTCCAGCCCTCTGATTAGCGCTGGCCTGCGACACCGCTTCAATCGGCAGTCGCTGCACCTTCGTCCGGTTGGAATAGCGAGAAATACGCGCAAAACCAGGGTCGATGACATAGCGAATGCCCGGGACAGTCAGCGAAGTTTCCGCAACATTGGTTGCCAGAACAACGCGACGCAGTCGGTGGTTCTCGAACACGCGATGCTGCTCGGCAGCACTCAGGCGCGCGAACAGCGGAACGATTTCAATATCCGTCGGGCGAGCCTTCGCAGTCTCACCCGCTTTTACCCCGCGCGGACCCAGATGGTCAAGTAGTGCCTGTTCGGTATCGCGGATGTCGCGTTCGCCCGGCAGGAAAACAAGGATGTCCCCGTCGCCCTCACCCGCAAGTTCGTCAACGGCGTGACAGATCGCGGTCTCAACATCAATGTCCTCGCCGAGCCCGTACCCGAGCGACGGCAGATCATCGTCAGGGTCTTCCAAGACCAGCTGTTCTGCGCCTAGGTTCAGATTATCGTCTTCCATCGACGAGGCGTCGCCCGCTTTCTGGTCAGTGCCCGGCGTGGACGACGAGTAGTGCGTCATCACGTCAGCGGTGAGGGGGCGATAGCGGATTTCGACGGGGAAGGTGCGACCCGAGACTTCAATAACAGGTGCCGCCTGCTTCAACGTCCCACGACCGGGCAGACCATCCCACACACCGAAGTGCTCAGCGAAACGCTTCGAGTCGATCGTCGCCGAGGTGATGATAACTTTCAAGTCCGGGCGCGCCGGAAGCAGGCGAGCCAGATAGCCCAAGATGAAGTCAATGTTCAGGCTGCGTTCGTGGGCCTCGTCAATAATCAGTGTGTCGTAGCGACGAAGCAACGGATCGGACTGGATTTCTGCCAGCAGAATGCCGTCGGTCATCAGTTTGACTAGGGTGGTGGGCCCGACCTCGTCCGTGAAACGCACCTGATAGCCGACAACCTGGCCTGGTTCGCGTCCAACTTTTTGCCCGAGTTCTTCAGCGATGCGGTCAGCGACCGAACGCGCTGCGATACGCCTGGGTTGAGTGTGTCCGATCATTCCGGAGACGCCACGACCCAGCTGCATACAGATCTTCGGGAGTTGCGTGGTCTTACCCGAACCCGTTTCACCAGAAACAATAACAACCTGGTGGTCACGTATCGCCTGAGCGATTTCGTCGCGGCGAGCACTGACCGGCAGGTCAGGGAAAGATACGACGGGGATTGCGGCTGTGCGCGCGGCCAGCTGTTCGGGAGTGAATGGCTTAAACGTGTGCGCGTGTTCGCGTTGAGGACTGCGCCTACGACGAGGATTGTGGTGTGGCTGGGTAGCAGAGTGTCCGTTGCGCTCGGGGGAATCTATGGGAGTACGAGGCTCCTGCCCGACGCGACTTTTACGCTGCTGTCCCTTGCGCGCAGTGCCCTTTTTTGACGTGCCAGAATTCTGCGGGCGCGTTCCACCGCCACGGCGACCGCGCTGAGGCGACCCCGATTCATTGGAAGGCACTGGTTTTTCTGGCACCCGCCTAGTCTAACGAGGCACGTTCACACGTGCGGAGCGAGAACAGTGCGCGTGTGGATAAGTGCCACGACCAATAGCTACTTGTGGATAAGTAGCCTCGTATTCACGCCCTGCACCGAGGACTGTCATGCCGTTCGGATCCATCCGTAGCGAAATGGGAGATCCGTCAATGGTGCTGATCATTGAACAGCCGGCGAGTTTTGCTCCCTTGTGGCACAGGTTTGTTCGAACCGTGTTCTGTTCGATCTGTTCTGCGTCCTGACCCGGCATGCCACATACGTTGAAGCAACCGTTTTGGAGCCCGTACATCAGCCTGTCGGAAATATTGGGGGCAGCGGCGCATCATTCTTTGTCGATGCGGCATCGAAGACCCTGTCATTCTTCCCGCAAAGATGCGAGTGTGAAGCATTGTGGGCAAGATTGAGTTATGCACGCACTTTTCGCTGGTCTGACGACGCTTGACGTCATCCATGCCCTCGACCACGAGCCAAATATTGCCACCAAAACAACCTCCACGGATCATGTGATGGCGGCGGGCGGTCCGGCAACGAATGCTGCGGTTACCCTTTCCGCCCTTGAGAAAGCCGCGGGGTACGCTAGGGAGGCGGCCTCGTCGATCAGTCTGTTGAGCGCCATCGGTGAGGGGATGATTGCCAGCGCGATCAGCGCGGACCTCGCCAGCGCCGGCGTGCATCTGCTGGACGCGACCAGTGCGGATTCAGTGCAGAAGACGCCCGCGATTTCCTCCATAGTTGAGCACCCGGGTGGCAGGATGGTCGCTTCCACCAATGCGCGGATCGACATCGACGTGCACGAGGCCGCCCATCTGCTCGACTCTGTACTGGTCCAGGGCGGAGCTCCGGACGTTGTCCTTATTGACGGCCACAATCCTGCGATTGCCGACTGCGTGTTGCGGGTGGGGACGTTGGGGGAGCCCGGTCCTGATGAGGATCCTTTCGTGCACCTAGAAGCCAAGCCGTCGCATCAGCGGATCCTTGATGGTGGGTCGTGGAAGCCGTGGCTCACCCCGCTGTTGGGGTTCGTTGATATTGCGGTGGTGTCTGCTGACTTCTGTCCGCCGTTGCTGAATGAGCCGACCGGACCCGAGGTTGCCAGCTTCCTCGCCGGTTTCGGAATTACGCGGACGATCCGCACGCGAGGATGCGAATCGGTGCAGTGGTATTGGGATGGGCGAGAAGGTGAAACCGAGGTTGATCAGGTGGATGCCATCTCAACCCTGGGTGCGGGCGACGTTTTCCACGGTGCGTTCGCATGGGCGGTGGGCAGACTGCACGTAGCTGATGTGCCAATACCCAAGGACCCGAGTGATTTGATTCGTTTTGCGTCGCGTATCGCCGGGTTCTCGACGACGAAGTTTGGTACACGTTCGTGGTGCGAGGCGCCGGAAGTGGTGACCGCGGTCGAGGAGTTCCTCGGCTCGTTTGCCTAAGATATGGTCAAATCCTCGCGTTAGGTGTGGCTAAATCCTCGCGTAACCTATGGCTAAATCCTCGCACTCTGATACATATTTCCATATGGAAACCGCAGTAGTTCGCCATTTGCGTCCTGTGTTGGATGAGGTTTTAAACGAGGCTCCCATCACGGTTATTCAGGGTGCGCGCTAGGCGGAAGTTGATTGCATTGTTGAGTTAGCCGACGGTTCCGTTATCGCGATTGAAGTGAAAAGTTCGTCATCACTCAAGGAGGATTCTTGGCGCAACATGGATATTCTGCGACGGAAACTTGGTGAGCGTTTTCTTGCGGGCATCGTTCTCTATTCGGGAAGGCAAGCGCAAGCAGTTGGGGATCGGATGTACGTTCTTCCCCTTCGTGCTTTGTGGGCTCGTGCTTAAAGTCAGTGTTCGTGGCCTCGTCTGCTAGTGCACGAGGCCGGTGTTGTTTGGGTGGGCGATAAACTGTCGATGCCGGATTTTTCGGTGTTAACTCAACGGGGTCCAGACACGCCGACCTCGCTACGTGCAGTCGCGCTAGCGACGAACTACGGGCACCCACCGGGTCGCCCATTCGAGCGATGGAGCATCCAGGGCCTCGACCTTTTCACCCATGCCAAATGATGCATCAGAGACGATTTCGACGCGCGAGCCGTCGGGTAGCAGGTGGAACACGTTCTGCGTGGCGGCAAGCAGACCGAACTCGGCGTCGACGCTGTCGTGGATCACCAAGGTCGGCTGTTCCAAGCCGGCCAGAAGCTTGTCCGAATCGGTCAGCGACAAGTCGATCAGCGTCTGCTTCGAGATTGTGAACTGTCGGCGGATCGAAGGTGAGTCGTCAGCGATCGTGGTCGCGCCGATCTCTTCCAAGTCGCGCAACTGGTCGTCAGAGAAAATCTGTGTCCAATCGACCGACATAGGACCAAGCGATGGTGAGGACAAAACGTAGGCGAGCACATTGACCGGCCGAGCTGCTAGCGCCACCGTCGCGCCGAATGAATGCGCATGAATGAGTTGGCGAGCAAACCCCTGGTCGGCAAGCCAACCAGACGCTGCACGCAGGTCCTCAACCTCAGCGTCCAAGGTAATAATTTCGTCGCCGGACTCACCGTGACCCGAATAATCGAACTCGAGCGTGGCGTAGCCTGCCGCGCGGTAGAGACGAGCAAGACGATCGAAGTGTTCAGCCGAGTGACGATCAGCGAGGAACGAATGCGAGAAGAGAACCGCTGCGTCACCAGTGTCAACGGGGTTAATGAACGTCCCCGCCAGCGAAACGCCACGAGGGGTCAGGATTCGGATCTCACTCACGAACTCCAACGTAGTGGGAATGGAACAATCAAGCGACCCCAATCCCGCTAGGTGTACGTTTGTGAACTTCTCAATCTTGATCGTTGATTGGATTGTTCTGCCTGTAGGGTTGAAGTAATCAGATCGCGCCGGTTTTCGCCGAGCGTCACGACAAACAGGAGTTTTCATGGGAACCAGGTTTGGATTGCTTCTTGGTCTTGGAGCCGGCTACGTGCTGGGCACGAAAGCTGGTCGTGAACAGTACGAGAAGATCCGCGTCGGCGCATCGAAGCTCCGCCGATTCCCGGTCGTCGCAAAGCCCCTCGATGCAGCGGGCGAAAAAGTGTCGGACATTGTCCGCGAGCAGGGTGAGCGCGTCACCGACAAGGTTGCTGACGTCGTAAAAGAGCGACTCTTCGGTGCTTCGGCAACTCAAAGTCAGCCGGCTCCCGTCGTCGACGATGACATCGAAATTCAAGTCGTCGGTCGCGAAAATAGCTGATTCTTATTCGTTTCTACCTTCGTGAACGAATAGTGACAGAACGTCACGGAGTCGTTGAATGACTAACACGTATCCCACTCCGCAGCGTCCGAAGAACGTTTCGAAAGCGCAGATCAAGCGCTGGCGTCGCCACCTTGCTGACGAACGCATGGAAGCGCGCACCTATCGGTCCCTCGCAGAACGCCGTACCGGCTCTGAACGCGAGGTTCTTCTGAAGCTTGCCGAAGCTGAACGCAGGCACGAGGAATACTGGCTGTCCCTGCTAGGAGATAAAGCGCTTCCGGCGCCTCGTCCGCGCCTTCGTACTCGCCTTGGCGCATGGCTTGCGCACATGTTCGGCACCATTTTTATTCTGGCGATGGCCCAGCGCGCCGAACAGCGCACCACCTACGACGCCGACGATGATGCGACGGCTCAAATGGCCGCTGACGAGCACATTCACGGCGAAGTGATCCGTGGGCTCACTGCTCGCTCCCGTGAAACTCTGGCCGGAACCTTCCGCGCCGCAGTCTTCGGAGCAAACGACGGCTTGGTTTCGAACCTTGCCCTGGTGCTGGGTGTGGCCGCAACCGGAATGGAACCGCACCTCGTCCTCGCGACCGGCGTTGCTGGTCTGCTGGCCGGCGCGCTCTCCATGGCAGCCGGTGAATGGGTGTCCGTCACCAGCCAACGTGAACTGCTCGACGCATCGATCCCCGATCCCGAAGCACACCAAGCTGTCCCGGACCTCGACGTTGACGCGAACGAACTGGAACTCGTGTTCCGTGCTCGTGGCGAAAGTCCCGAAGAAGCGCGTGCTCACGCCATAAAGGTATTCACCCAGGTCGCCCGCCCCGCCGGCTCAGAGTCCGGTGTCATCGCGGTGCGTGCCGCACTCGAAGGCGAGCTACCAGCTCACGCTGGCGCCACCGAACAGGTTGGTACGCCGTGGCATGCGGCGGCCTCGTCCTTCTTCTTCTTCGCGATCGGCGCTTTCTTCCCCCTGATTCCCTACCTCTTCGCGCTCTCCGGTCTGACAGCAATCGCCATCGCCGCCGCGATCGTCGGTGTCGCTCTGCTCTGCACCGGCGGAGTCGTCGGTATCCTCTCTGGTCAATCGCCCGCCCCTCGCGCAATTCGCCAGCTGGCAATCGGCTACGGTGCTGCGATTATCACCTACCTGCTGGGCCTAGCATTCGGCACCGCGGTCGCCTAGTACGCGCAATAGACGATGCCCCGCAGGAAACCAGACGCCTTCCACAGCGGACCACCAACCAGCACGTCCGCGTCTCACAATGCACCTCAGTATGCGCCGTCTGGTGAACATGTACGCCACGGAAAGCCAAGATAGTCCACAATGTCCGTGTGCTTGAAGCCCTCAACCATGCGTTACCGGATCTGTTTCGCGCCATCGACCTGATTGGCGTGTTGCTGAATGGCATCATCGGTGGTCGACTGGCACGCATGAAGCGCTTTGATGCCGTCGGTTTTGCGGTCCTCGCGATCATGTCGGCGCTCGCGGGTGGCATGCTCCGCGATGTTCTGCTCCAGGTGGGGCCTCCGGTTGCTTTAACTGACCCCTTTTATTTGGGGACGGCACTGCTGGGTGCAGGTATCGCGATGCTCTGGAAGCTGGACTCGCGTCCGTGGCGTACTGCCCTGCTGGTCGCCGATGGCACCGTGCTTGGGTGTTGGGCAGCAACCGGCGCGTTGAAGACTCTCGACGCGGGGTTTGACGTTCTTCCCGCGATCATGCTGGGCATCATCACCGCAGTTGGTGGCGGTGCAATCCGTGATATTTCAGCCGGAAACGTCCCCCAAGTTTTTGGCGGGAACAACCTGTACGCGACGCCGGCGTTCGCGTCTGCTGTGATTACGGTGATCTTCTGGAAGTACGATCTGCCGATCATCGGAATGCTCGCCGCAACGATCGTCGGCATGGGCTTCACTGTTTTATCCCACTGGCGTAAGTGGCAGCTTCCCCAAGCGGGGGACTGGACGCTGACGGTCACGTCGTCGCAGTTGCGACGCCTGATGTCACCGGCAGCAAAGAAAGCTCTAGCAACGGCAGTTCTTGAGGAACAGGCTCAAAAGGCGAATGAAACTCACGAACAGTCGACGGGATCTTCAGATTCTTCAGGGAACAATCCCAGCTCTAATTCAACGAAAGGCGCATGAAAACCATGAGCTCACCGGCAACGACCGCCCCTAAAGCGGGCGGCGAAGCAACGATGCCCGTATCGGGGCCTCGTAAGACATTCAAAACACGCCACCTGTCGATGATGGCGCTGGGTAGCGCGATCGGCGCCGGCTTTTTCCTCGGTACCGGCGTCGCGGTCTCGGAAGCGGGCCCGGCCGTCCTGGTGTCTTACGTTCTTGCGGCACTGATTGCCGTGTCGGTGATGTTCGCACTGTCGGAGTTGGCAAGCTCCCTGCCGTCGACCGGTTCCTTCTCCACCTATGCCGAGGTCGGTATTGGCCGCTGGGCAGGTTTCACGTCCGGTTGGTTGTACTGGGCGATGCTGGTGATGGTGCTGGGTCTCGAAATTACGGGTGCGGCAGCGATTTTCGTCAGCTGGTTCCCGTCGGTTCCGCAGTGGGTTGTGGCTCTGGCAGTCGTTGTTGTGCTGGGTGGCGCGAACCTGATGGCCGCGCGCGACTTCGGTGAAGTTGAAGCGTGGCTTGCCGGCATCAAAGTCCTGGCAATCATTGTCTTCCTGCTGATCGGTATCGGTTTGGTGACGGGAATCGTCCCCGGTCGCACCGAGTCAATCGGTCAGACGATTCTGGGCCACGGCGGTTTTGCGCCGACGGGTCTGGCGGGTATCGCGGTCGCGCTTCTTGCGATTATCACGTCATTCGGCGGTATTGAGATCGTGACGATCGCTGCCGGCGAAGCCGAGAACGCGAAGGTCGCAATCTCCGCCGCAATTCGTTCGGTGATCAGCCGAATCCTGATCTTCTACGTCGGTTCGGTCATCCTGTTGATCTGCCTGTTGCGCTGGGACTCGAAGGAAATGTCAACCAGCCCGTTCGCCGCGGTGCTGAACATGGCGGGTATTCCCGCGGTCGGTGTGATTATGGAAGCGGTCGTTTTCGTCGCCCTCGTGTCAGCGTTCTCCGCGAATATCTACGCCTCGAGCCGCATCGCCTACTCGCTGTCCGCGCGTGGCATGGGCATGAAGTGGCTGCTTGGTCGAGGTATGTCTTCGTCGAAGATGAACGAGGCCGGTCACGCTTCATCGACCACCTCGGCTACCTTTGTGGCCGATGAGGAAGCGGAGTCGCTTCAGGATCGCGTAGCCACCGAAGGGGCGAGCGGTGACATTGCTGAAGGACGCACTCCTCGTCGAGCCGTCTCGGTCTCTATCTTCTTCGCCCTGGTGTCGGTGGCGTTGAACTGGTTGCTCCCCGAATCGCTCCTTGGAATTCTGCTGAACTCTGTCGGCATGGTTCTGCTAGTGATCTGGGTTTTCATCTTGGTCGCTCAAATTCGCCTGCACCCCAAGCTCGAAGCTGAAGGATCAATTGCCCTGCGTTCACCGGGCTGGCCCTGGCTACCTCGCCTCGTTATCGCGTCGCTGGTGTTGGTTGCCTGCCTGATGGCATGGAACCCCGAGGCCCGCCAGCAGCTGATCGCAATGAGCGTCCTGACGTTGATCATCATCGCGATCTACTTCATCCGTGAAGCTATGGCACAGCGTTCTGCGAAGTAGTCGATACACGCTGGTCATAGAGATTGAGGCTCCGCCACTGAAAAGTGGTGGAGCCTCAATATGTCGAGGGGGCCTCGTACCTCGCAACAATCCGCTTACTCGACGGTGGACGTGGCACCCAGATATTCGACCCAACGCTCGAAATGGTCGAGCACGTCGTGAGCCACCTGATCTGCCGTCCAGTTCATGATGTCGTAGCCCTGACCGCCACCGTGCGGGCGAACTTCAAGACGTACAGTCGTGTCATCCTCATCCGAGAGCGTGGCGCCAAATGTAGGAACCGGCATGACAACCATGCGCACCACGTATCTAAAGGACTCGGCGTCGATCGTTGCTCCCGAAATCGGGACATCAAGCAGGCGCGCAACCAGCTGTTCCATGACCTCAGGCGTCGCACTCACAACAAGAGAAGCTCGACCGAGGAAGCGACGATCGTCGTCGGGATCGTGAGCTTCGGAGCCTTCGATCAGGATTTCAGAAACAAGCCCTTCTTCCTGCAGGCGCGTGCCAACCGCTTCAAGGGCAGGCACGACACGGTTGTCGAGTGCTCGCTTGGCGCGCGTCGGGCTGACGGCATCGAACGTGCGACTCAAGCGGTCCTGCCATGACAGTCGGACGCGACCGGCTGCCGTGCCACTCATCGAAATCAGGCCGGATGTGATGGCGTGGGTGCGCGCAGTTGCCTTCGAGGCTTCCGAACGCAACGCCTTCCAGAGGGCGGCTGCGATCAGGATAAGAACGAAGGAAAACGGCAAAGCCATAACGATCGTTGCTTGCTGAAGGATTGAAATACCACCCGCCAAAAGCATGGTGATCGTCAGAGCGCCGGTCAACGTTGCCCAGAAGACTCGAAGCCAGGCGACGCCATCCTGCCGGTCAGGCAGGTTTCGCATCGACAGGTTCGCCATGACCAGTGCGCCGGAGTCGGAGCTGGTCACATAGAAAAGAACGCCGACGAACAGAGCAATCGCAATCAGGATTTTGCCAAGTGGGAGCGCGTCCAACAAGGCGTAGAGACCACCTTCGGGGGTGGCGTACGCGATCTTCGTGAACGCTACGTTACCCGAACGAATCAGGTCGATGGCGCTGTTGCCGAAGATAGACACCCACACCAGAACGTAGGTGAAGGGCAGGATCAGCGTGCCGATAACGAACTGACGGATCGTGCGACCGCGCGAAATGCGGGCCAAGAACATGCCAACGAATGCGGCCCACGTGATCCACCATGCCCAGAAGAACAGGGTCCACGCGTTCATCCACTCATCGGGGCGCTGGTAGGGGAATGTCTCCAAAGTGAGGACGGGGAACTGCGTGACAAAGTCACCCACGTTCGCGACCAGCGCATCCAGAAGGAACGTCGTGTTTCCGGTTATCAACACCCAGAGGGCAAGGAACATCGCCAGGAAGACATTGATCGACGAGAGCATTCGAACGCCCTTGTCGACTCCGCTGACAGCGGAGACTGTCGCCATGATGACAGAAAGGGAAACGAGGCCGATCTGCGCAACAAGGCCCTGTGGGATCCCGAAGATGATCGTCAGGCCAACGTTCAGCTGGACAACACCAATACCAAGGCTGGCTGCGATGCCGAACACGCCACCAACAAGGGCGAACATATCGATGATGTCACCGAAAATACCGTCGATCTTATCTCCCAGAAGTGGGCGGAGAGTGGATCGAACGGTCAGGCGATCGTGCTTGCGGTACGCGAAGTAGCCAAGCGCAATGCCAACAAGACCATAGAGTGCCCAGCCGGAAATGCCGTAGTGGAACAGGGTCCACGTCACAGCTTGGCGAGCAGCTTCAATCGTTTCACCTTCGCCTGTCGGGGGAGCAATGTACTGTCCAACCGGTTCGGCGATCGCGTAGAACATGATCGACGTGCCGATACCCGCGGCGAACAGCATCGCTGCCCACGAGAACGTTGAAAAGTCCGGCGTCGAGTGATTCGGACCCAACTTGATGTTACCGAAACGGGTGAGGGCAAGAACGATGACAAAAATGATCGCCGCAGTGATCAAGAGAATGTAGAACCAGCCGAACCACTTACTGGTCCACGTCACCGTCGCGTCAAAAAGCGACTGCACCGTGTTGGGGGCAAAAATCGACGCCAAAGAAACAGCAAGAATGACTACGGCCGAAATGCCGAATACCGTGACATTCAGCGAAGGCTTTACTCCCTGAACGTCTCCGGTCAGATCCGAGGTTTCAAGCGTCACAATTGGCGCTGCGTCACATGAGGATGATTCTGTTTTCGCTGATATGTCAGGCGAACTCATAGGGTGCTTTCGGTCGACGATGGGACACGCACGCCCGTGAAATGCACGTAAAAAAGGCGCGCGCTTTTCTTCAGCGTCCCAACGATTCCCTATGCCTGCAACTTTTTTGGGTGAAATCCCCCATTTATATGCGCAGTTCTCCCGCTAGATCATGGGCATCAGAACCTGTTCAGGTTAAATGACCCACACTTTTAGTTGCGATGGGGTGATACGGGGAAACCTCGGCCATTCATCATTCCTGAGCGAGAATATCCGCGATTCCCTTTGCCAACTCGAAACCAGAATCGTCACGAAGATCCGTGTCAGGTTCTGCGGGGTCAGGTCGCTGAGTGGTTTCTTCTTCAAGCGTGAAGTCGTCAAAGTCCATGAATGCAAGATCGTATCCGTCTGGCACATCGCAGGATTCGGTCCACTTCTTCAAACCATCCAACGTCGGTGCATCCGTGAAGGACCCCATTGTTTCCGTTGATCGAGCAGATGCAAGCAGAGCCATCGACACGGCCGCCTCGGGGGAAAGTCCCTGCATTCGCGCCCACACAAGAGCCGCGGAGAACGCGTGTCCCGCCGACGTCGTATCAATCGTCTTCGCCGGGGCCGCTGGAAGCGAGAACTCTTCGCCTTCAATAATGGCTGTTGCACCCTGCGCTCCCTGCGTCACGATGACACCCGGAACATGCCATGCCAATTGGCGAGCCGCCTGACGCGCATTTTCTTTATGCGTGTAATTCATTGCTTCGCGCTCGTTCAACGTGAAGACATCAACGTTATCCAAAGCATCAAGGTCGGAGCTCTTCCACTGACCAGTTGAATCCCAACGGCACTCCGAGAGAACCCACGTTGGCGGAATCGGCGCTGCGGGCGGAGCTTCAAGCATGGTGACTGGGGGAACCGGATTCGACCGCCACTTTTCCACGGTCTCACTGTTAGCTCCAAGCACATGGAGCTCTGCCACAAGCGCGTGAGGAGCTTGGCGAAGGGTCGAAAGCGATGGAACCGTCAGATCTCCAGATGTTGTGAGCGCGCGATCCCCGTCAAAACCAAGAGAAACCGTGATCGCCTGATGAGGCACACGAAGCGCATGGCTCAAATCAACTCGGCTTGTTGTGAGCATCGAACGAACAATGGCCCCGGCCTCGTCGATACCAATCGAGCACAAGAACTGAGTGTTCAGACCAAGGCGAGCAAGCGCAACGGCGCGATTCGCTGAGCCACCGGGGGAGAAGGAAGATGCCGGCGCGATCTGTTCTTCACCAAGGCGAGGTTCGTGCTCCAAAGGGCCCATGACCAGCGCTAAAACAAGAGGACCGGCGACGCAGATGCGTGGCGCAGTATTTAAAGGTGACGTCATAATGAGTGGTCCTTGCATGCGTGTAGAGACGATGGTCAATGCTGATGCAATCCTAGTCCGAAGCGGTATTTTCGGTCCTGAATAGAGTCTTAAGTAATGCCTCCATAGACAAGTCTTTACTAAAACGTGACCGTTTGTGACCAAATAGCAATGTCCACTTTATGGTCTGGGAAAGACTTTCAAGGCGTGGCGGGTTAGGCTCGCAACCGTAACCCGCGACTGGACGTTACGGGTCTAATCCATCAATTTGGAGGAGTCTTTCATGAACCTCAAGAGGACATGGCTGGCAGTTCCGGCCGTTTTTGCCCTCGGTCTCGCAGCCTGCTCTGGCGGCGGCGACGCTAACTCAAACGCTTCCGGCTCAAATGCTTCCGGCGTAGCTGCGGGCTCGTCGACCAGCATCATTTCAACCAACGGTTCCGAGCCGCAGAACCCGCTGATCCCGGCAAACACCAACGAAACCGGTGGCGGCAGGATCCTCGACGCCATCTTCGCAGGCCTCGTTTACTACGATGCATCCGGCGCAACCCATATGGAAATGGCCGAATCCATCGAACCGAACGAAGATTCGAGCGTGTGGACCGTCAAGCTGAAGGAAGGAAAGAAGTTCTCCGACGGCTCCGAGGTCAAGGCACACAACTTCGTTGACGCATGGAAGAAGGGTGCATCCGAAGCGATGCTCTCCTCCTACTTCTTCGAGCCGATCGCAGGCTCCGATGATGAAGGCACCGGCGACCTGACCGGCCTCGAAGTCGTTGACGACTACACCTTCACCATCACCCTTAAGGCCCCGGCAGCTGACTTCTCGCAGCGCCTCGGCTACGCCGCATACTTCCCGCTTCCGGACTCGACCCTGGAAGACATGGAAACCGGTGGCGAGCAACCCGTTGGTAACGGCCCCTACATGGTCGCCGAAGGTGGCTGGGAGCACAACGCTCAGATCCACCTGATTCCGAACCCTGAGTACAAGGGTGACAACGTTGCCAAGAACGGTGGCGTGGACATTATCTTCTACTCCTCGCTCGACGCCGCATACCAGGATCTGCTCTCCGGCAACCTTGACGTCCTCGACGCACTTCCGGACTCGGCATTCGCTACCTACGAAGCAGATCTCTCCGGTCGCTCCGTGAACCAGCCGGCAGCAATCTTCCAGTCCTTCGCAATTCCGTCGTCTCTGGAACACTTCTCCGGTGAAGAAGGCAACCTGCGTCGCCAGGCAATCTCCTACGCGATTGACCGCGACACCATCACCGACACCATCTTCTCGGGTACCCGTACCCCGACTAAGGACTTCACCTCCCCGGTCGTCGATGGCTACAACGACTCGGTTCCCGGCTCTGAGGTCCTGACCTACAACGCTGACAAGGCCAAGGAACTCTGGGCAAAGGCAGACGCCATTTCCCCGTGGTCCGGCACCTTCTCGATCGCTTACAACTCTGATGGTGGCCACCAGGCATGGGTTGACGCAGTCACCAACTCCGTCAAGAACACGCTCGGAATCGACGCTGTTGGCGCCCCGTACCCGGACTTCAAGTCCCTGCGTACCGAGGTCACCAACCGCACCATCACCAGTGCCTTCCGTACTGGCTGGCAGGCTGACTACCCGGGCAAGTACAACTTCCTTGCACCGCTTTACGGCACCGGCGCTGGCTCGAACGACACCGACTACTCGTCCGCAGAGTTCGATGGACTGCTCCAGCAGGCAGCTTCTGCTTCCTCCAACGACGAAGCAAACTCCATCCTCGACAAGGCTCAGGAAGTCCTCTTCAAGGACCTCCCGGTCATCCCGCTCTGGTACGCCAACGTTGTTGGTGGCTGGTCCGAGAACGTCGATAACGTTGTCTTCGGCTGGAACTCCGTGCCGATCTACAACGAGATCACCAAGGCTGAGTGAGTCTGGCCAGGCGCTAGTCATCACTGACTACGCCTAGAGGACTTGCCAATGGTGGCGGGTGGGAAGGCTTCCACCCGCCACCATTGCGTTTACGAGGCCTCGCACCGCGCTCTCTTGCCGTGAGTGTGGGCGGGGCCTGGTGAATCATTGATAACAATTCTGTTCTTTTTCTTACTGTCCATTTAGTGGGTGACGAGTTAATCAAACTCCCGTTTGCCGAGTTTTTACCCTATGATGGCGTAAGTGCGTCTTTGCCACAGGTGGGCTGTGCCCGCTTGCTTGCTAGTTTTCATAAGCAAGGCGGCGAAGACTCTAGTTCCTAACCACATCTCAAAGGACTGTCCATGTTGCGTTACATCGGACGTCGACTCCTTCAGACCATCCCGGTTTTCTTCGGAGCCACGTTCCTGATCTTCGCGATGGTGTACCTCATGCCCGGTGACCCCGTCGCAGCCCTTGGTGGCGACCGAGGGCTTTCTGAAGCTGCGTACGCTGAAATTGCTGCGAAGTACAACCTCGATAAGCCGTTCTGGATGCAGTACCTGCTTTACCTCAAGGGCGTGTTCACGCTTGATTTCGGTACGACGTTCTCCGGACAGCCGGTAACCGCAGTGATGGCGCGTGCCTTCCCGATTACGGTGAAGCTTGCACTGTACGCCATGGCAATTGAAGCAATCCTCGGTATTCTTGCCGGCGTCGTTGCCGGTGTTCGCCGCGGCGGTATCTTCGATTCCACCATTCTTGTTTTCTCGCTTCTGCTGATTTCCGTCCCGACCTTCGTCCTCGGCTTCGTCCTGCAGTTCGTCCTCGGTGTGAAACTAGGAGTATTCCCGACTACAGTCGGCGCGCACGTCAGCCTTCAGTCGTTGACTATGCCGGCAATCGTGCTGGGTGGCGTCTCGCTGGCATACGTGATTCGCCTGACTCGCCAGTCTGTTTCTGAGAACGTGTCTGCTGACTACGTCCGCACCGCTCGCGCGAAGGGCCTGAAGGGTGGCACGGTGATGACCCGCCACATCCTGCGCAACTCGCTGATCCCGGTTGCAACGTTCCTTGGTGGCGACCTTGGCGCTCTCATGGGGGGCGCGATCATCACGGAAGGCATCTTCAATATCTCCGGTGTTGGTGGCACGCTCTGGCAGGCCATCGTCAAGGGCGAACCCGCCACCGTCGTTTCCGTGACTACCGTTCTGGTGCTCGTGTACATCTTCGCCAACCTTGTTGTTGACTTGCTGTACGCCGTGCTCGACCCGAGGATCCGCTATGAGTGATTACATTCCCTCCGCAAACATCGAACGCACCCGAACCGGTCAACGCCACTTCGTTTCCGATATCGACGAAACCGGTCTTGGTGCAGTTGACGCCGTTGCCGACGATCGCGCGCCTTCATCGCTCTGGGGCGAGGCATGGAAGTCCCTGCGCAAGCGCCCGATCTTCTGGGTGGCTCTGATCATCATCGTGATCGCAATCGCGATCGCAGCATTCCCGAACGTGTTCACCAGCCAGGACCCGCGTTTCTGCGAGCTTTCGAACTCGCTGAAGGGTCCGTCCGACGGCCACCCCTTCGGTTTCAACCGTCAGGGTTGTGACATCTACGCTCGCATCATTTTCGGTGCCCGCGCATCCGTTTCCGTTGGTGTTTTGACGACCATCTTCGTCGTCATCATCGGTGGCGTGATCGGCGCGATTTCCGGCTACTTCGGTGGCTGGTTCGACGCTCTGCTCTCGCGTATTACCGATATCTTCTTCGCAATCCCGTTGCTCCTGGCAGCAATCGTCTTCATGCAGATGTTCAAGGAAAACCGAAACATCTGGATGGTTATCTTGGTTCTGTCCCTCTTCGGCTGGACTCAGATCGCGCGTATTACTCGTGGTGCCGTGATGTCGGCGAAGAACGAAGAGTTCGTCACCGCTGCCCGCGCCACCGGCGCATCAAAGGCTCGCATTCTCATGAGCCACATCATCCCGAACTCGATGGCTCCGATCATCGTGTACGCGACGGTTGCTCTGGGCACGTTCATCGTGTCCGAAGCGTCCCTGTCCTTCATGGGTATCGGTCTTCCGTCAACGGTCGTTTCGTGGGGCGCCGATATTTCGGCCGCACAGGCGTCGTTGCGTACGAACCCGATGGTTCTTTTCTACCCGGCTTTGGCTCTCGCGATGACCGTCCTCAGCTTCATCATGATGGGTGATGCGGTTCGTGACGCCCTCGACCCGAAGGCACGCAAGTGAGCGAAGAGAATATGACTACTCCGAACGAGGAAGCCATCGAAGAGTCCATCAACAAGATGGTGCTCGGCGAAGGTAAGGCTGATGCTCCTCAGACCGTTAGCGAATCGGCTGCTCCCGAAGAGGTTCACCCTGAGGACGCCAACCCGCTTCTGAAGATCACTGACCTTGAGGTCACCTTCACTACATCGACCGGTATCGTTCCGGCTGTCCGTGGTGCAAACCTGACCATCTACCCCGGCCAGACGGTCGCTATCGTGGGCGAGTCCGGTTCCGGTAAGTCGACGACTGCTGCTGCGGTCATCGGCCTGCTCCCGGGCACCGGTAAGGTCACCGGCGGTTCCATCGAATTCGACGGTGAAGAGATCACGAACCTCACCACGAAGGAATGCGTTCGTTTGCGAGGCTCCGGTATCGGCCTGGTTCCCCAGGACCCGATGTCGAACCTGAACCCTGTTCTGCGCGTTGGTACGCAGGTCAAGGAAGCTCTTGTCGCCAATAACGTTGTTCCGAAGTCCCAGACTGGTGAGCGCGTGGCTCAGCTTCTCGAAGAGGCCGGCTTGCCGGACGCAGAGCGTCGCGCCAAGCAGTACCCGCACGAGTTCTCCGGCGGTATGCGTCAGCGCGTGCTGATTGCTATCGGAATGGCGGCTCGCCCGAAGTTGCTGATCGCTGACGAACCGACGTCCGCTCTGGACGTGACCGTTCAGCGTCGCATCCTCGATCACCTTGGTTCACTGACCCGCGAACTGGGCACCGCCGTTCTGTTCATTACGCACGACCTTGGCCTTGCTGCTGAGCGCGCCGAACAGCTGGTGGTTATGCACCGTGGTCGCATCGTTGAATCCGGCCCCGCGTTGGAGATCCTGCAACACCCGCAGCACCCGTACACGAAGCGTCTTGTTTCGGCTGCTCCGTCGCTGGCGTCGGCTCGTATTGAGTCCGCTCACGCTCACGGTATTTCTGTGACGGAGGAAGAGCTGACGGGCGCAGGTAAGGGCGCAACGTCGACCGAGGAAATCGTTCGCGTTGAGCACCTGACCCGTGAGTTCGATATCCGTGGCTCGAAGGGTGAGGCTAAGAAGCTGATCGCCGTTGATGACGTGACCTTCGGTTTACGTCGCGGTACGACCCTGGCGGTTGTGGGCGAGTCCGGCTCCGGTAAGTCGACCGCAGCGAACATGGTGTTGCGCCTGTTGTCGCCGACGTCCGGCAAGGTTTTCTTCGACGGCAAGGACACGTCCGAAATGAGCGACAAGGAGCTCTTTGCTCTGCGTCGTCGCCTGCAGGCAGTGTTCCAGAACCCGTACGGTTCGCTCGATCCGATGTTCTCGATCTTCCGCATCATCGAAGAACCGCTTCGCGTCCACGGTTACGGCACGATGGCGTACGCCGAGCAGGAGTTTGCTCGTGCGATGGCGACCGGTCGTGAGCCTGAAAAGTGGATCTCGGCTCTGATGGAAGCAAAGAACGCTGGACGTTCTTTGACTGCCGCGGAGAAGAAGGAATTCAATCCGAAGCATCTGCGTATCGAGCGCGTGTCTGAGCTTCTAGACATGGTTGCTCTGCCACGTTCCGCGATGCGCCGTTATCCGAACGAGCTGTCCGGTGGTCAGCGTCAGCGTGTGGCCGTGGCTCGCGCGCTTGCCCTGAACCCCGAGGTCATCGTTCTTGACGAGGCAGTTTCGGCTCTGGACGTTCTGGTTCAGAACCAGATCCTGTACTTGCTGAATGATCTTCAGGCTCAGCTAGGTCTGTCCTACCTGTTCATCACCCACGACTTGGCGGTTGTTCGTCAGATCGCTGATGACGTGGTCGTTATGGAAAAGGGCAAGCTGGTGGAGCAGAACTCGACGGACGCGCTGTTCAATAATCCGGTGCAGGATTACACGCGCGAGCTGATCGAGGCCGTTCCTGGACGTCAGATTCAGTTGAACCTCTGAGGTTCGCCGATTGTGCGCCTGGGTGCGCATGAACCCAGTGAATAGTTGACGAGGCCGGGCGGGGCGACAAGAGTCGCTCCGCCCGCCTTGTTATATCGACGACCCTGATCGCGGTAGCTATGAGGCTTTACAGCCTGCTAGAACGCTTGCCATCTTTGATTGCTCAGCAGAGGTAATGGTGAGCCCCCACGTGTATTTCACGTTGATCTGCTTCGTGACGTAGGCGCACCGGAAGTCAGGGTTCGGGGGTAGCCACTCGTCGGCGGATGCTGCACCCTTGTCTTTATTCGTTTGACCGTCGACGGCTAACAAATTGTTCTGGTCGTTCCCGAAGCGTTGACGCTGGGTGTCGTCCCACTGCCACGCGCCTGACCTCCATGCGTTTCCTAACGCGACAACGTGGTCAATCTGTACTAGAGCGGATGTGTCCTGTCCGCGCTGGAAGTTGATCGTGGAACCCGTATACGGGTCGTCCAAGGTTCCCGTTAGGACAACGCAGTCACGTGTCTTCGGCTTATACGTCACGTTTGTGAGATCGCGCGCGAGCACGTCGTTCCGGGTATCGCACCCGTTATGGTCCTCGTCCGCCCAGGCTTGCCCGAACTGGTCGCGATCATAGTCGGGTGCGTCATCATGATCGAGAACGGTGAGTGCTTTCAGTTGCCTCGCAGCTTCGCTGGGAGGCAGATCATCGACGGAAACTGAGTGGGGGACTAGGAAACCAACATCGTTCCACAGGTGGCCGAGCATAAAACGGAACGAGGGAAAAACACAATACGACCCGATACAGATGATGATCAACGCGACCGCGATGTCACCGATGCGGAGGGCTCTCCCATGAGTCCTGCCACGACCACGTGACGAAGTATGTCGTTTTCCCACGTGCTGCGCTCCTTTCCGCGGGCTGATATCAGTCGCATTGGCGAGGCGAGGTGCAAGGCAGGCAAGCATCGCCGGCGACTTAAGAAGAATATGTGTTCCTCTCTAGTGTGATGCACGCTGAGGACAAAGGGAGGGTATCCACAAGCAGGCGTCTACGGTGAAGGCGACTTGAAGAGCCTGTATTTCTTCGAGTCGGCAATTCCGGTGTCACCCATAAGGAGGTACGTGCAACCGTTGATCAGCGCAAGAGTTATGCGTTCATAAGTCTGATCCCTACCATGTAGAAACCAAATTGCACAACGCACTCAAGGCCGAGATTTCGCCTTAAATCAGCCCTTCGCGCTCCAACCATGAGCGAGCAATGGTAGCCGCCGGCGCGCCATCTTCGGTCGATTGACGGTTCATCTCCACCAGATCCGCGCTCTCAAGGGTGGCGGACACGCGATTGATCACGGCAGCCGCGGCCTCGTCGATTCGCGGGGAGACGATCGGCACCACGTGGGAGGCCAGGAATAACCCCTTCGGGTCCTCCAAGACAGTCAGATCCGAACCTGCCAACGACGGGTCAGCCGAATAGATGTCGACCAGTTGCACGTCGCCGTCACGCAGAGCCTTCAGCGTGAGCGCGCCACCCGAGTCCTCGATCGGCGTGAATGTCGCGGTCACGCCATACAGGGACTTCAGTCCAGCCGGACCGTAGGGGCGCGTCGCCAGCTCCGAATTGCCGCCGATCTTCACCGATCCCACGGATGCGAGGTCGCCGATCGTCCTCAGCGAGTGCTCGTTCGCGAACTCGGTCGTTACCACGTACGAATCCTGGTCGGCAGCAGGCGCGGCGTTCAGCACGCGCAGTCCGTCCGGCAGGGTGGCGCTTAGAGCCTCGTATACCTCGTCTGCGCTGGTCTGAGTCGCATCGGCATCCAAGTACTGCAACAGTGAACCCGTGTATTCGGGGAACACGTCAATCGCGCCCGCCTGGATTTCTGGCATGTAGACCTCGCGCTGGCCGATGCGCAGTTCGCGAGTGACCGCGAATCCGGCCTCCTCAAGGGCGATGGCGTAGGTTTCGGCGATGATTTCGTTCGAGTAATAGTCCTGCGATCCGACGATGATCGTCTCGCGCCCGTTCGATTGTGAGCTTGGATCGAAGGTTGCTGCGGTCGCACACGCGCTGGCCGTCAGAGCGGTGGCGCTGAGCATTGCTGTGACGGCTTTGCGCTTGCGTTTTCTCGCCGAGCGAGTTGCGGCGCGCGCATTGCTTTCGTTCTTCGTTGTGCGTCGTCCAAAGAATCGACGAGGCCGCTCAGCGTTCCCAGCGCCTTCGCCATTCAGGCGCGGGTTGTGTGATGCTCGCACCCACAGGGCGTCCAGAATCAATGCGAGGGCGACAACCAGGATCGCGCCACCAATCATCTGCCCGTAATCGCGGGTTTTCAGACCTGTGTAGAGGAAACGACCCAGCCCAGCGTCCGCGGTGTACGCTGCGAGCGTTGCGGTGGCGACAACTTGCAGGGTCGTCGAGCGCAAGCCACCAATAATCAAGGGAAACGCGGCGGGCAGTTC
Source organism: Pauljensenia sp. UMB9872 (assembly GCF_030212665.1). Classification (NCBI taxonomy): domain Bacteria; kingdom Bacillati; phylum Actinomycetota; class Actinomycetes; order Actinomycetales; family Actinomycetaceae; genus Pauljensenia; species Pauljensenia sp. UMB9872. The sequence continues at coordinate 86,596 of NZ_JASOER010000009.1, forward strand.
CACTGCGCGTACGACCTGCATTTCGGTCAGGCCGATGGCTCGAGCAGCATCCACCGTCGTCGGAGAGGCTGACCCGATACCGGAATACGTTGCTGACAGCATCGGAGGAACCGCCAAAATTAGAAGCGCTAAGAATGGCGCTGACAAGCCAATGCCCAGCCACAAGCCGATCAAAGTCAGAACACCTAGCGTCGGGATTGCTCGCGCCACCCCGAACGTCGCGCTAATCAGCGTGACAAAACGGCCGGTATGCCCGATGTAAATACCAATTGGCAACGCAATCAGGCCGGCAATGGCGACAACGCCGACAGTTACGCCAAGATGTTGAACAATGCGCATAAGGATCCCCGTGGACCCCGTCCAATGGCCACCAGCAAACAGCCATGTCAATGCATCCATGAGCAAGCTCATGCGGCCACCTCCGCCTTCAAACGCGGGCTAGAAACAGGGGAGCGATGAGGCGCGGATCCCGGCCTCGTCCATGGGGTGAGCAGGGCGCCCACGGCGATGGTCAGCGCATCCAAAACAAGCGCGACCAGAACGGTTGCAACCAAGCCGGCGAATACCTCGGACACCAGACCTCGCTGGAATCCGTCGGTGAACAGCGTGCCCAGCGAGCGAATCCCGATGAACGCACCTACGGTGACCAGCGACACCGTCGACACAACGACCACGCGCACGCCCGCGATGATGACGGGCAAGGCTAGTGGTAGTTCGACTCCGATGAATTTACGCCACGAGCTCATGCCGGCGGCGTCCGCAGACTCGAGAACCGAAGCTGGCAGAGACGTCAACGCATTCGCGACCTGACGGATCAGCACCGCGATCCCGTAGAGCGCAAGAACGATGATTATGTTCAGCTCGCTCCGGAGTGCAATTCCTACGATCACGGGGATCACAACAAGCATCGGCAGTGAGGGAATCGCGTACAGCAACGACAGCGTGGTCAAGAGTGGGCTACCCCAGCGCTTCGAACGTGTCGCAGCCCAACCGACCGGGATTGAAATGATGACTGCGGCTAGAATCGCTGGGATCGCAATGCGTAGGTGCGCGACAGTGAGCTCCCAGAGTAGTAAGTAGTTTTGCGACAGCCAACTCATCGGAGTTCGCCTTCCGGCAACAGTCCGAGCGGACGGCCATCCGGGTCAGAGATGAGCGTGCCCGCGGGCGTGGACTTCATACTCAGACGGCGCTGGCCGGACGAGCCGACGAAGGATGCGACAAAGTCGTTCGCGGGGTTCGTCACGAGGTTCTCGGACGTGCCCACCTGCGCTAGGACGCCACCGGTTTGCAGAACAGCGATCTGGTCGCCGAGCATGAACGCCTCATCTAAGTCGTGAGTAACGAACAGGATGGTCGTGCCCACGCGGTCACGCAGGTCGCGGAGTTCCCGTTGCAGGTCGGCGCGAACCAGCGGGTCCAGTGCGCCGAAAGGTTCGTCCATCAGCAGAATGTCCGCTTCGTTTGCGAGCGCGCGAGCAACACCCACGCGCTGACGCTGGCCACCTGACAGCTGTGCCGGATAACGTTTTGCGAGGCCTCGATCCAAACCAACCAGGTCCATCAGCTCTAGCGCGCGTTTCGCCGACTCTCTACGCGAGGCACCCTCAAGACGCGGAACCGTCGCAATGTTGTCAACAACGCTGCGATGCGGGAAAAGTCCAGCATCCTGGAGCACGTATCCGATCGAGCGACGCAACTTCACCGGGTCCACATCCGCAACATCCTGCCCGCGCACGATCACGCGTCCAGACGTGGGGGAGAGCATCCGGTTCACCATCCGCATCAGCGTCGTCTTGCCCGACCCCGACGTGCCCAGCAGGACCGTCGTCGTATGAGGCTCAACGTGCAGAGAAACGTCATCTAACGCCGTTGTCCCGTTCGGGAACACGTGCGAGACGTGGTCGAAAGTAATCACCGAGATGTCTCCTTTCGGCGAAGACATGGAAGGGGAGGTGCGCAGGACATTATTGACCCTAGGCACCATTCAAAGGTCTACTGGTATTAACGCCAAGGCTTCCCAAGATATTCAACCAATGTCAGCGAGTTTTAGTGACCTTGCGCATCTTCACTGTGGGAATTGCATGAAAATAGCCGGTGACCAACCCCGCAGGGGGTCAGTCACCGGCTATTCGCTGTGTAACTGGCCTTGTCAATTGGCGCTTACTGGACGTGCGCCGAGGCTGTAGTCGGACTGAGCCGACTCTGCGTCAATCATGCTTCAGTTGAAGGTGCCTTCCGACGCTTCGCGTAGGGCTCGGACTCAAGTTCCGTGCCAGCGGGAACCGATGCGGGCGAAACCTGTTCGAGGTTCGTACCACGGGCCTTCGAGATCCAGCGCATGACGTGGTAGATGACAATCGCTGCAACGGAGCCGAGCGCAATACCGGAGAAGGTCATCTTGCCAGCAATCAGCGTGTAGTCGGCGATGGCGACAACCATGGCGACCGCAGCGGTGTTCAGGTTGACCGGATCGGAGAAATCAACGCGGTTCTGAACCCAGATACGAACACCGAGCATGCCGATCATGCCGTAGAGGATCGTTGCCGCTCCACCGAGGACACCGGCCGGGATCGTTGCGATGATCTCGCCGAACTTCGGCAGCATCGACAGGGCGAGAGCGGTGATTGCTGCGACCACGTAAGCGGCGGTCGAGTAGACGCGGGTTGCGGCCATAACGCCAATGTTCTCGGCGTAAGTCGTCGTACCGGAGCCACCACCGAAGCCTGCGAACATTGTGGACAGGCCGTCGGCGAAGAGTGCGCGACCGGTGACATCATCCAGGTTCTCGCCGGTCATTGCGGACACGGACTTCACGTGACCGATGTTCTCAGCCATGAGGACCAGGACGACCGGGACGAACAGGCCTATCAGCGACAGGTCGAAGGCCGGTGCGCGGAACACTGGGGCGCCAACCCAGTCGGCGTTTGCGATGGCGGAGAAGTCGACTTCGTCACGGACGCAGGCGGTTGCGTAGCCGATCAGAACACCGATGAGGATCGCGAGGCGACCGATGATGCCCTTGAACAGGACCGTGATCAGCAGGATCGAAACGATCGTGACGACTGCGGTCACCGGGGCGGTCTTCACGTTGTTCCATGCGCTAGGCGCAAGGTTGAAGCCGATCAGGGAGACGATTGCGCCGGTCACGACCGGGGGCATCAGTTTGTCGATCCAAGCAGCACCCGCGAAGTGAACGATCAGGCCGATGATAAAGAGCGAGCCACCGGCCATGATGATGCCACCCTGTGCTAGGGAAGCAAGATGGTCGTCGATGGCCTGGCCACCGCCTGCAACGTAGCCGGTCACCGCGCCGATCGGTGCGATCAGCGCGAAGGAGGAGCCGAGGTATGAGGGAAGGCGTCCGGCTGTGATGAGCAGGAACAGCAGGGTTCCGAAGCCGGTGAAGAAGAGAGTTGTTGACGGGTTGAAGCCGGTCAGCAGTGGAACGAGGAAGGTTGCGCCGAACATTGCAACAACATGCTGAATGCCGATGCCGATTGTTCGAGGCCAAGTGAGTCGCTCGCTGGGGGAGACAACCTCGCCGGGGGCAATGGAAGTGCCGTCACCGTGCAGGGTCCAGCGGAAGAAACCACGGGAATTTTCGCTCATGGAAGAGCTCTCCGATCTGATCAGTTGATGGGCAGGGCCGTTTCACCGGTCAGAACACCAGACTAGCCCGCGCCGATATTGCGCCGGTAGTTTGGCGTCCATTCTGTGACCAGATAGGCGTGAAGATGTAATTTGGTGCAAAGTTAGGACTGCATATTTTCATCTGCGGTGTGGCGACGAGGCCCCTTGCGGATCGGCAGTCTTCATTCTGAGAATTATTAGACCATTTCCAAGTCTTTACCTATCCTTGACGTATGAAACCTATCTTGCTGGTGTCGACACGTCCCGAAGACGTTGAAGTTGAAGCGGAATACCGTTCGTTTCAGCGAACGACCGGCCTAGCAGAAAGCGAGCTTGAACAGGTCAGACTCGACATGCTCGGTCTGCCTGACATTGATGTTGAGGCCTATTCTGGCATCATCGTTGGCGGATCTCCCTATGGGACGACAACGTCCGACGTCCACAAGTCGGCGACGCAGAAGCGCGCTGAAGCTGAACTGTTCCATCTTCTTCAAGATGTGACGATTGCTCACGTTCCCTGTTTTACAACCGGGTATGGAACGGAAGTTGCGGCTGTTCTGATGGGTGGCCAGGTGACGACCAAGTGGGCTGAGCCCGCGCAGATCACCGAGATTTATGTGGTTGCTGAGCATGCGGATGATCCGATCTTGGAAGGCGTTTCCCGCACGTTCTACACCTATGTGAACCACACGGAGGCCGTTGAAGAGCTCCCCGAAGATGCGGTCTTGTTGGCGAAATCGCTGACCTGTCCTGCTGAAGTCATGCGGTTTTCAGACAACTTCTATGCGACGCAGTTCAACCCGGAAATCGATTCCGATGCGATTCGTGCTGCCCTTGAACGCTATGAAGATGCGGGTTATCCGGGCACCGATGATGTGGAATCGCTGATGCTTGCCGGACGCCTAGGGGCGTGTGACCATCAGGCGGGCAAGCTAGTCCGCAATTTCGTTCGCCTTTTTGGTGCGTGACCTATCCCATTAGGGTGTTCGATGTGCTGAGTTAGCATTTTCAGACCGTTTCAGCCTAAGATAAGCAAGCGCACTGATGTGCGTGCTGGAGGATTCGCCTAGTGGCCTATGGCGCACGCTTGGAAAGCGTGTTGGGTGCAAGCCCTCGGGGGTTCGAATCCCCCATCCTCCGCGGTTGCCCCGTCATCCTTTGGGTGGCGGGACTTTTGTTTTCCGGGTTAAACGACAAAATGGGGTTAAACGACAAAATGTGTGTTTTTGTTGGCGTGTCGGGATTAGAGTTGGCCTTTTCGGATGCCGAGTGAGTGGT